>NZ_JBTNCT010000019.1:0-68945 GCF_054511355.1 Arthrobacter tecti | reverse complement strand
GGAGAAAGACTTCTACCTCGTGGGAATGAAAAGCTACGGCCGGGCGCCCACATTCCTGCTCGCTACCGGTTATGAGCAGGTCCGGTCAGTAGTCGCGGCCATCGCCGGTGACCAGGCAAGCGCAACGAGCGTGCAGCTCGAACTCCCCGAAACGGGAGTGTGCAACACCGACCTCGGCGGCTCATGCGACGCCCCCGAGACGGAGCCTGCGTCAGGCTGTGGTGCGTCTTCCGGAGCCCACACACCCAGCGAGCAAGAGTCGGGCTGCTGCGCTGCGCCGCAACTGGTGAGCCTCGGCGTTCCGACGGGAACCGTGCACGGACGATCCAGCGACCCGGACTACTGAGCTGACGCAATCCATTGAGTAGGAGCCTGCGATGATTGCCCCTGCATTCACCGATGAGGGAGAACGTGCTCGTCAGCACGTTCTGGCGCGCATCTGTGAGGAGCTGGCAACAAAGTACGACGGCGTGTTCGGCCCGGAGATGGTTGAGCGCTACGTTTTCGAATCCCATGCGGCCCTCGCGCGTACCGCACGCATCAAGACCTATCTTCCGATTCTGACCCGGCGTTTCGCATCCGACAGGCTGGCGGCGTTGGCTCACGCCCAGGGCAAGCGCCTGAGTGGTGTGCCCGAAGTTCTTTTTGTTTGCGTGCAGAACGCGGGGCGGTCCCAGATGGCTGCGGCCCTGCTCAAGGTCATGACCGGCGGGCAGGTGAACGTTCGGTCGGCCGGGTCGATGCCCGCCGAGGAACTCGAGGGCCATGTGGTGGAGGTAATGGACGAACTCGGCATCAGCCTCGGTGAGGAGTTCCCCAAGCCCCTGACGGACGATGTTGTGCGAGCGGCCGACGTCGTAATCACCATGGGTTGCGGTGATACGTGTCCGATCTATCCGGGCAAAAAGTATGAGGACTGGAACATCAGTGATCCTGCAGATCTGTCGCTGGAAGACGTGCGATCGGTGCGGGAAGAGCTAAGGCGCCGTGTCCAGGTTCTGGCTACCCAACTGGTGGATCAACCGTGAACGGGCCAGGCGGAACGGCGGTACTGGCCAGTTCGGGCGCACTAGACTCGAAGCCATGTCCGAAGCACCGCAGGAGCGCCAACCAGCGAATGATGCACGGCCTGCTGAGCCTTTGGACCGGCCGAGCGCTGAGGTGCTCGCCCGCACTCTCCGCGCCGTGGCGGATCCAACACGGATACAGCTGTTGAGCATGCTCGTTGGCAGCCCGGAGGGTCGTGCCACGGTGAAAGATCTGGTGGTTCAGCTTGAATTCCGTCAGCCGACCATCAGCCACCACCTGAAGATCATGTTCGACGAAGGGATCCTGGATAAGGTGCAGTCTGGCCGCCAGGTGCGGTACTCAATATCCGCCCGTTATCGGCCAACGATCGAGGACCTGCTCAGGTGAGCACGAATCCGACGTCAGGGCCAAAGGCGAAACCCTTGGACGCGGCTTCCGCGGCAGAGCGCGCCCAGCAGGTCCAAGCTGTGGCGGACCCACTTCGCTTACGTCTACTGAGCCTACTGAGTGTACGCGGGGATCATTCGCACACGGCTGAGAGTCTGGCCCTCGAGGTCCAGTCTGGGCTCGCGGAAACGTTGCAAGGACTCGAAGTCCTGGAGGCGGCCGGCCTGATCGAAGCGTCAGCGGCCGGTACGCTGGCTCCGACCGCCGACGCTTGGATGCGCTTCGGTCAAGTTCTGAGCATGCCCAAGACTTGGGCTCCTGCACGTCCTGAGATTAACTCGGCCGAATCTTCCTCGGTTTCCGGGGCCAATTTGCGCGAGGGTGCCGGGGATGTTGTGACGGAGGTGCCTGCGATCATTCACCGGATTGCAGATCAGTTGAGCCACCGCTTCGCGGCTAACTTCTCGTCAGCGACGGTGCACAGGTACGTCGCCGACACCTATTTTCTTTTACGGGACCGCGCCCGCGTGACACGCTTCCTCGCGTCCCAAACCAGTCGCTTTGCGACCGACCGGCTAAGCGCACTCGCATCAGCTCGAGGTGTCGCGCTCCGCCCGGTGCCCGAGGTGCTCTTCGTGTGCGTGCTCAACGGCGGCCGATCCCAGATCGCCGCCAGCGTCCTGAAACACCTTGCGGGCGACAGGATTCACGTCCGGTCTGCCGGATCAGCACCTGGAGACCTGATTGACCCTCAGGTGATCGAATTGCTGGACGAGGTCGGTGTTTCCGTTACCGGAGAGTATCCCAAGCCACTCACGGACGAGATTGTGCAGGCATCGGACTTCGTCGTCACCATGGGCTGCGGTGACGCCTGCCCGGTATACCCCGGCCGACAGTACATCGACTGGGCGATTGAGGATCCTGTCGGACGTTCAGCGGAGGACGTCCGGCGGATCCGCGACGACGTATGGGCCAGGGTTGAAGCGCTCCTGCCGCAGTTGGGCATCGACTCGCACTGACGGAAAACACCTCCCGGTGTAGAAGCAACCCGGGGTGTCAGCAGTTCATGCGGTAGCCGAGTCCGCGAACTGTTTCGATGAACACGGCGTCGTCTGCGGCTGCCTCCATGAGTTTCTTCCGTGTCCGCATGATCGCCATCCGGGTTCGAGTGAAGTCCCGATCTTGGTCGTTGCCAATGGCACCGGCGACCTCCTCTACGCTCACGACCCGCGGGGCTTCTGACATCAGGTACCGGAGTACCCCGAATTCCTTCGGTGCCAAGTGAACGGCGGTGCCGTGGACGAACACGCGCAGTGATTGGGCGCTCAACGTCAGCCCACCGCACTGGATCTCCGTTGCGTCGGCGTGTTCGAGCATTCCCAGCTGGCTTACGGATGCGGCCAGGCTCTGGGTGCTGATCGGAAGGGGTGTCATGCCTCGCGCGCCGCGTTCCAGCGCGTGAAAAGCATCGACCTGGCTTTTGTAGCTCGAAAGGACGCCGACCAGTACCGGAATGCCGGCTGCTCCGGCAACCACACCGGTGAAGTCGACTACGTTGATGCCCGTCATTTCGGTCGAAGCGAGGACGACTTGTGGACGTTCTACACCGATGGCCAGTAGTGCGCTTGGCCCGTCTGGGTAGTGCTTCAGCTCGATTCCGACACTCAACAGTTCACCGCTGACCGCGTCATCGGCAGCTTGCATCGGCAGGACTGCTGCGACTTTGCAGGGCCATCTTCGCGATGCAGTGGGGTTAGGGCGAGACCAGTGTCCGCGGCGTGGTCGATCAACGTGGTGAGTCATCGCAATGCTCACCCGAACCGCCCGGAGATGTAGTCCTCGGTGCGCTGGTCCTCCGGGTCTTCGAAGATCTTGCTGGTCTTGGCATATTCGACTAGAACGCCTGTTCTGTCTCCGGATCCTTCGGCTGCCAGTGCGGTGAAGAACGCGGTGCGGTCGGCGACCCGGGCTGCCTGCTGCATGTTGTGGGTGACGATGACGATGGTGTAGTCCTTGCGCAGTTCGCCCATGAGGTCCTCGATGCGCATGGTGGCGATCGGGTCCAACGCTGAGCACGGTTCATCCATGAGGATCACATCTGGTTTGACGGCGATGGTGCGTGCGATGCAGAGGCGCTGTTGCTGTCCGCCGGAGAGCCCGAACGCGGATTGCTTGAGCTTGTCCTTGACCTCTCCCCAGAGAGCTGCACGGGTGAGGGCTTCTTCGACGAGGTCGTCCATGCTGTCGACTTTCATGCCGGTGACGCGGGGGCCGTAGGAGATGTTGTCGTAGATGGACTTCGGGAACGGGTTTGGTTTTTGGAAGACCATGCCGACCCGGCGGCGGACTTCGATCGCGTCGACCTCCTGCCCGTACATGTCGGTTCCTCGGAAGGAAACGGTGCCTTCAACCCGCGCGCCTTCGACGAGGTCGTTCATGCGGTTCAGGGTGCGCAGGAGCGTGGATTTTCCGCAGCCGGAGGGGCCGATGAGGGCGGTGATTTCGTTGACGCCGAAGTCGAGGGTGACGTCGGTGACGGCGCGGAAGTTGCCGTAGTAGACGTTGACGTTGTCGCAGCTGAGCAGTGCATCCGGCGTATCCGGCAGCCTGTCGTTCTTGTGGCTGGTGCGGAAGTGGACTCCGGGGCCGTGCTGTTCGTGCAGGCGGTCCTGGCCGGTGCGGGTGCTGGTTGTTGGTTCTGTCATGGTTACCACCGTGTCTGGAAGCGATTGCGGATGTAGATGGCCAGGCCGTTCATCAGGAGCAGCAGCCCGAGTAGCAGGATGGACGCTGCGGCGGCGAGTTCCTGGAACTCTGCCTGCGGACGGCCGGTCCAGTTGAAGATCTGGATGGGCATCGTGGTAAAGCCGCTGAGGATGCCGTTCGGGTCGAAGCTGACGAACACTAGGGCACCCAGTACCAGCAGTGGAGCTGCTTCGCCCAGCGCGCGGGAGAGGGCCAGGATGGACCCGGTCGCGATGCCGGGCACGGATGCGGGGAGGACCTGGCGCCACACGGTTTGCCAGCGGGTAGCCCCCAGCGCCATCGAACCCTGGCGTATCTCCAAGGGGACTGAGCGGATGGCTTCGCGGGTGGCGATCACGATCACCGGCAGGATCAGCAGGCTCAGCGCGAGGGCACCACCGATCACGATGTTCTTGTTCTGAACCCCAAGCAGGGACAAGAAAGACAGGGCCAACAGGCCATACACGATGGCCGGGACCGCGGCGAGGTTCTGCACGTTGAGCTCAACAACGCGGTTGTACCAAAGCTTCTTGTCGGCGAACTCTTCCAGATGCACTGCGGCGGCCACGCCGAGCGGGATGGTCATCACGGCGGTGGTTCCGATGACCCACGCCGAGCCGAGGATCGCAGGGCGTGCACCGGCGTCGTCGGGGTCTGAGGACGGATACGCGGTGAAAAGCGTCAGTCCGAGGCGTTCGTACCCGTCCAGCAGGGTAGTGATGATCAGGACGACGAGGAACAGGAACGAGAACGCTAGGCATCCCCAGACGAGGATCAGGAAGATCAGGGCGGCGGGGCTCTTCTCGCCGCTGAACTTTTTTTTGCGGTGCCCGAGGGGCCTGACGACGTCAGCGATGGAAGTCATTAGTAGGCCTCCCGGAAGCGGCGGACGATACGGATGCTGATAAAGTTCACCAGCAAGGTGATGAGGAACAAGAGCAGGCCGACGGCGAAGAGCGTGTCGTACTCCAGGGAGCCGACCCGGGAATCTCCCAGGGCTGCATTGGCGATGAACCCGGTCATGGTTTGGCCCTGTTCCAGCGGGTTGGTCACAATACGGGCCTGGTTGCCGGCTGCGAGGGCGACGATCATCGTTTCACCGACTGCCCGGGAGACGCCGAGGACGATCGCCGCGACGATGCCGGAGAGCGCGGCCGGGAAGACGACGCGGACGCTGGTCTGCATCCGCGTCGCTCCCAGCGCGGCAGAGCCTTGCCGGAGGGACTGCGGAACGGCGTTCATCGCGTCTTCGGAGATGGAGGCAATGGTCGGAACGATCATCACGCCCATGACGACACCGGCCGCCAGGACACTGAACGCACCGGTATCCAGGCCCAGCCATTCCCGGAAGACGGTGGCCTGAACGAAGGTGAGCGCGAAATACCCGTACACGACCGTGGGAACGCCGGCGAGGACCTCGAGGATGGGCTTGAGGACTTTCCGCAGGCGGGGGCTGGCGTACTCGGAGAGCAGCACCGCCGCGCCCAGGCCCAGGGGGACCGCGATGAGCAAGGCGATGCACGTTGTCCAAATGGTCGCGGAAATCAGCGGGAGCACCCCGAAGGTCGCGTCGGCGAACTGGGGCGCCCACCGGTCACCGAACAGGAAGTCCGTCACAGGAACCTGTTCGAAGAACCCGATAGCGGGAATCAGCAGGGCAAGGACAATACCGACCGTTGTGGCGACCGTGACCAGCGACGCCAAGCGCAGAACCCAGATGATGGCCGCTTCACCGTGGCGTTTTTTGCCTTTGAACACAAACGGGGCCGAGCGGCCCGGCGCGCTGGCCGGACCGCTCGATTCTTCTTTAAGAACTGTCATATCTATCAACCGTTGATTCCCTGAAGGGGGTTAGGAGCCGATGGAGGCGAGCTGCTCGGTTGCGGTGGTCTGCTGCTCGTCGGTCAGCGGGATGAACAGAGCGGCCTCAGCAACCTCGCCGGCGTTCTCCACGTAGTAGTCAACGAAGGTCTTCACCTGAGGCTTCTCAGCGTAGGAAGCGTTGGCTACGTAGATGAACAGCGGGCGGCCCAGCGGTGCGTAGGTGCCATCCTGGACGGTCTCGGTGGAGGGCAGGACACAACCGTCGCCGTTGTCCACAGCGACGAGCTTGACGGACTCGGCGTTTTCCTCGGCGTAGGACAAGCCGAAAAAGCCGATGGACCCTTCGTTGCCGGAAACGCCCTGAACAGTGACGTTGTCATCCTCGGAGGGGCTGTAATCGGTGCGGATCGCGCCTTCTTCACCGTTGATCGCCTCGGTGAAGTAATCGAAGGTGCCCGAATCGGTGCCGGCACCGAACAGCGCGAGTTCCTGGTCTGGGAAGGACGGGTCGACCTGGTTCCAGTTGGTGATCTCACCTTCGGATTCAGGTCCCCAGATCGTGGCAAGCTGCTCGACGGTCAGGCAGTCGGCCCAGTCGTTCTCGGGGTTCACCACGACGGAGAGCCCGTCGTTGGCCATGACAACCTCGGTGTATTCGACGCCGTTTTCCTCGCAGGTGGCCATCTCCTCTTCGGAGATCGGCCGGGACGCGTTGGAGATGTCGGTCTCGCCGGCGCAGAACGCAGCGAAACCTCCGCCGGTGCCTGAGGTGGCGACGGTGACGTTAGCATCAGAATCCACGTCGCGGAACATTGTGGCGGCCGCTTCAGTCAGCGGTGCCACTGTCGAGGAGCCATCGGCTACAACGGAGCCAGATCCGCCAGCTGCGGCGTCGGCGGAGCTGCCGGTATTCGACCCGGCGTCCTGGCCTCCACATGCGCTCAGTAACAGCGCGGCGAAGGCTAGTGACGCAGCGCCGGCGGTACGAGTAAGTCGTTTCTGCACTGTATTGATTCCTTCCAATGGCAACCGTGTTGCCCGGACGTCTATGAAAGATCGGCGATCCAACAGGAATCAATAGAAGCTTGTCTATATGAACGGCAGGTGAACGGCAGTGGTCTGATAATACTTAGATAGATGATCTTCTATATTAGAACCGACTAGGCCCCACTTTATGTCGTTCTCCGGCTGGACCAACACATTCACCGATCCCCGTCTCTGTGCAGCCATCGTGGACCGTCTGACCTTCAACGGCACCACTATCGAAACCGACACTGATTCGTGCCGACTCGCCCACAGTCTGGCAACCGCCCAAGGCCACTAATCGCGGTCCCGGCCCTCCGAACCCGAGAACGCGTCCCCTGGTTCGGAGAAGCCGAGGAGCGGAGGTACTATTGGGTCGATCCTAGATATCGGGGGTCGATATCTAGGGCTGATGTTGGGAGTGAGATGCGTGAATTGATGCGTGCAGCAGTGCGGCTGCACATCCTCCATCACGCCGCCGAGGAAAACATCCATGGCGCCTGGATGTCCGAAGAGCTGGCAAACCACGGGTATTCCGTTTCTCCTGGAACCCTTTATCCGGCACTGCACCGCATGGAGCAGGACGGCCTGCTGGTTTCCCGCCAGGAAGTGGTGGGCGGCAGGCCACGCCGCGTCTACCGGGCCACGAAAGCAGGCCTTGACGCCCTGGTTGAAGGGCGCAGGTCCGTTGCGGAGCTTGCTGCGGAAGTACTCCCTAAGTGCGAAGGAGACCCGCATGAGTAACTCGCAGGCCCTGGCCCGCAGGCTGGGGACATTCGACGCGTCCGTCATCGGCCTCGGTTCGATGATCGGTGCCGGTGTGTTCGCGGCTTTCACCCCTGCAGCGGCGGCGGCAGGGTCCGGTCTGCTGATCGGTCTGGTCGTCGCGGCTTTCGTGGCGTTCTGTAACGCCACATCTTCTGCCCAGCTCGCTGCCGTCTACCCGACCTCAGGCGGGACCTACGTCTACGGCCGGGAACGGCTCGGTCCCTGGTCAGGATTCCTGGCAGGGTGGGGGTTCGTGATCGGCAAAACCGCCAGCGCGGCGGCCATGGCCATGACCTTTTCCGCCTACGCCGCCCCGGCAGGGTGGGAACGTCTCGTAGCCATTGCCGCCGTGATCGTTCTTGCCGCAGTGAACTACCACGGCGTGACCCGGACAGCCGGGCTGGCCCGCATCCTCGTCATGCTGGTCTTGGCCGCCCTTGCGATCGCCGTTGTCGGCTGCTGGGGCGGCTCGTCCCCGGACCCTGCAAGGATTCTCGGGGACGGAATCCTTGCTCACGGCTGGTATGGGATCCTGCAATCAGCAGGGCTGCTGTTCTTCGCCTTCGCCGGCTATGCCAGGATCGCAACCATGGGCGAAGAAGTCCGTGACCCCAAACGCACCATCCCCCGCGCCATCGGTATCGCCCTGGGCATCACCATCATCGTCTACGCCATCATCGCCGTCACCCTCCTGGCGACCATTGGCCCCGAAGGAGTGGCGACCAACCCCACGCCCCTCGCGGCCGCGGTAGAAACCGGGACTATGTCATGGGCCGGTCCCGTAGTCCGGGTAGGGGCAGCGGTCGCGGCACTGGGCGCACTGCTGGCCCTCATCGCCGGGCTGGGACGAACCAGCCTCGCCATGGCCCGCGAACACGACCTGCCGCACTGGCTCTCCGCCGTCCACCCCCGCTACAAAGTTCCCCACCGCGCCGAAATCACTTTGGCCGTGGTGATCTGCGCGATCATATCCGTCGCCGATCTGCGAGGCGCGATCGGTTTCTCCTCGTTCGGCGTGCTGATCTACTACCTGGTCGCCAACATCGCCGCTTTCACGCAGCCCGATACAGACCGCCGGTATCCCAAAGCACTCCAAGTGCTTGGCGCCCTGGCATGCGTTGCCCTGGTCGCCGCACTTCCGCCGCTGTCCGTGGTGCTCGGCATCCTCATGTTCGCGGCAGGAATCATCCTGCGCCTGGTCAGGCTAAGCAGAAAATCCTGACCCAGACGGGGCCGGATATAATCGCCTGACGGGGCCAAAACTAGTTGACATACTCAGAAGCCCCGCTGGTTTATGAGTGGTAGAGGTTTTACCGCGATGGGTGTGGTTGGTCCTGACCTGCGAGTTTGTGCCAATTGGATGCCGTAGTGAAGCTGATCCCGAGTATTCGCGCAGCGACTGCGGGCGGTACTTGAGTGATGATCGCCGCGCTGGAGGCTTGGTGAGCCACAGCGGGCTTGACGCCAAGTTTCTTGAGCCGCGCGGCGAGGCTTGAAGCCAGTTGGTGATCGCCGTGTCGGTACCCGGGAAAAATCCACGTTTCATCATGTGCCGCGCCGCCGAAGCGACGCTTATTTATCTTGCCGGCGAGGATGACGTCCGCCCATGCGGTTGCCGCTGGTGAAGACCTAACCGGATTGAGCCGAGTTGGACGCTTGTAATGCCATCGCTGACCGAGAGGTCAGCTAGTTGTAAGGCGACGATTCGATGCACCCGAATTCCGTAGACAACGTTGAGAAGGAGGGCCAACGCCATCCGTAGATCATGGTTCTGGTCGCCTAGGGCCGATTGCAATGCGCTTTCGTTCCCCGATCCAATGCTGCCTCCAATGCGAAACGAGAGGCGTGGGTAGTCGGGCGCAGTAAGCGATCGATTTGTGCCGGTTTTAGCGCACCAGCGGATGAAGCCGCGGACACGGAAGGCATCGCGCGGCGCTTTCACTGCCCACGCGTCCAGGTGTTCTTGGGTTGCCGTCGATGCGGTCTGTTCTGCTGCGTTGAGGTGGCACAGTAGCGAGAAGATAAGGCGGAGTTCGCGCTTGTCGTTCGCTGCCTCAGTGTTGGTGGTGGACCCTTTCCTTGGTCGTCGCTGGTGGCACCATCGGACGAACTGACGAAGGGCAAGTTGATCCGCTGAGTACGGGAGAGCTGCGATCTGGTCGGAGGTCCATCTCTGAAGGCGTTGCACATACTCGTTCCGTTCCGGTAGTGCGCCCAAATTCACTAGGAGTGAGCGGACCTGGTTCACGGACGGTGCAGTTCCCATCCGGTCTAGATCTTCGTGTCGGACGGTATCTCGAAGCGATACGACGGTGCTGAGCACCCTCCACGCCCTCTTACTCTTGATCAGTTGCAGCAGGTAGTGCCCGTCGGCTGTCATGAGATGGTCCCAAACCGGGAGCAGCTCGGGGCGCTGACGGAGTACGACCTCAGAGAACAGCTCGTTGATAGCGTCAGAGGCTCGGCAACGTTTACAAAGACTCGGCCGGTTCAAATGATCCAGTTCGCCACAACGCACACAGTGCCGTCGCGTTCGGGGCGAATTCCTCCAGCACCAGTCGCAGTACCGTTCTCCCGCAAGTATTCCTACTGTTCGACCGGCGTGTCCGCACGTCGTTGAGGAGCTCTCCGAAGGTGCATGAGCCACTGGGCTACTCAGTTATGCGTGCTGGTTGAGGGCGCAGCGCGCGGGAGCGAATTACAGCGGATGCGGTGTCCGTCTTGCCCTGTTCACCGACAGCCTGATCTTTTTGGGCTTGACCGAGGTCTACTTTCACGACAAGTTCGTCGGCACTGCAGCCGAGAATGTCGGTCAGAGCCATCAGCACATGAAGATTCAGACGTTTCGGGCGCTCAGCGACGAGCCGATACACCTGGCTCGGAGATAAGTGGACGCCTCGTTCCTCGAGGAGCGGGATGAGCTTTGTGGTGCTGAACATTCCAGCTGCCGCTAATTGCTCTCGCAGTCGCCATTCGTATCCGATGATCTTGCCCATCTTGTCCTCATTTCAGCGTGGCGAATGTTGGTATTTTGGTGAGAGCCTCGTTCAGGATGTGATTCGCGAAGTCTTCAGAGACGTGCGTGTAGATCCCGGTTGTCGACTGATATGCGTGCCCGAGTTGTCGTTGAACGAACAACGCATCATGGCCGTCCTCGGTAAGGTGTGTCGCGTAGCTGTGTCGCAGGCAGTGCGGTGAAAGTTGCCGGTCCAGCCCGAGTTCGTCCCGGTAGAGCGCGAAGCGGTCACTTAGCGATCGGGCGCTGAGTCGGCCAGAACGCTCCGAGAACCACAGTGCCGTACTCGAACCGACACGCATTAGCGGCAATACGTTCTCAACGTAATCGCGAAGCGATTCCACCGCCCAAGGCATCACTGTTGTCACCGTCCGGGGCTTTGGTGGTGATCCTCTGGAGACCTTTCCATGCCGGATCCGGATGAAGCCATAATCTCCGAATGCGCTTACTTTTGGATTGCGGTACATATCGGTCACATCAAGTCGCACGGCCTCAGTTGCCCTTAAGCCCCACGCGTAGACAACTTTCAGCAGTGTGGCATCACGATATGCGGCGGGGGCTCCTTTGCGGCCGGCCGACAGGCGCAGCTGCACCTCTTCGTCCGCTCGGTCGAAAAGGAGCTGCAGCTCCGAACGTGTCAGCGGTCGTCGGTGCGGATCTCCCTCGTATTCCTGCACATGGGGACGAGTGTTCCATTCATGGCAAATTTGCACCGGGTGCGTTCCAAAGCGCTCTTCACACTGCTGGACCCACCCATAATGCGGTGAACAAATGAAATCGCAGAACTGCCGAACCGCGATCTGGTAGCCACGAATCGTTGCCGCCGTCAATTTACGGATCGAGACCAGATCGGTCATCCATTCATCGAACACGGCGGCCGTCCACTCCCAGGGCCAGACGCATGAGTGTGCCTGGAACCGACGCACCATCAGCAGACGGTCCTCAACAGTCTTCTTTTGAAGTCGACGCCCGCCAAGTTGCTGAGCATGCCAACCATCGAGCATCGCCTCGAAAACCGATGAGTCTTCCTTGATGAAGGCGATACCCTCCACCAAATACACCGTGGAGACCCCGAACGGGTGTCCTGCACCCACCCCTACCACTCGCATCTGATGCCCATATCATGCATTAGATGCGAGTGGGCCGTCGTAAGCCAAGCCAGGTTTCCCGATTAGGTCGGAAGTTGGTGGCATTCAACGCGCTATGGATCAAGAAGTCTTGCATCCAATACATTTCCGCGTGCTTCGCAATCTAACGCCTATTCACACCCGGAACAGCGGACCAGCAGAAAGTGCTCCCGAATCTTGATCTCCAGCTAACGGGTGGGAAAACAAAGTACGACGACGACGCCGGCCCGCGCCGTCGTCGTACCTCGCCTTTCGCGGCTGTCGAGTGAAGTACGACGTTCAGGTGGGCGGCCGATTTGGCTCGCGGATCGCAGAGTAGAGGAGCATGTCGCGGCGTTGTCCGGCAATCTCCTGATGGCTGCGCAGGAGACCCTCGCACTGGAAGCCTGCACGCTCCGCCGTCCTGATCGACGCGGCATTCCACGGCTCGATGAAGAGTTCAATCCTGTGAAGATCCGTGATGGTCCATCCGAATGTGGTCAGCGCTCGGAGGGCATCGGAGGCTGCGCCAAGTCCGCGACATGACGGAGCAACCGCATAGCCAGCTTGAGCGCGGCCACTCGCAAGCTCCCGAATGGTCAGTCCGATGAAGCCAAGGCATGCGCCGGTGGTCCTGTTGGCCATCGCGAAGGAAAATGTTGTCCGGTCGGTATACCGCTGCTCTTGGCGTTTGAGCCAGGCTTGCGCCTGAGCTCCCGTAGCCCGGGCCGGAAGGGTCCCGATGTGCGGAACGTAAGGGTCCTGGGAGAGATCAATGACTGCCGTCACGTCGTCGGGGATGAACCGCCGAAGGAAGACCTGGCCGAAGGACGGATCTTCGGCCGGCCACGGTGGGACGAGATCGCTCATGCTGGAAGTCTGTCACCCTAACCGGAGTCGCTCACCCACGAACCTGGGACGCCACCCAGTCGACTTCCTCAGCCAACAGGTCCAGCGCCGCGCCCACCGGCACATACCCGAGTCGACGTGACGCGCTAGTGTCCAGCACGATCGGATGCTTCTGCAGCCAGGGATGCAGCCCGCGGTCCGGGACAGCATCATCAAGAAGCTTCAGTGTCCCCGTCCAGCCCAACTTGGAGCCGATCGCGCGAACAATTTGCTCGGCACCCGGACTGTCAGGGTCCGCACTGTTCAGGATCCGCGCACCCGGCTTCAGCGCAGCCGTCGCGATAAGCGCTGCTGTGTTGCCCGCAGCAGTCAGATGGTCGATCGCATGTCCAAGTGTCAACTCGATACGACCCGTTCCCGCCATCATCGCCTCCACGAACACACGCGTCCTTGGATTCCGCGCCCAACGCCCATGGACCTTGGACGGGCGGATCACCGTGACAGGAAGGCCACTTTCCAATGCCACCTGCTCAGCTGCCACCTTCGACGGCGCGTAGCCCTCCCGGCTGAACGGATCGACGTCGTCGTTCGCGGGTGCCAGCGTCGGCGCATCCTCGACAATCGGTACGTCGAAGCGCGGCGGCTCGTCACTGTTGACGTGCCGGCCCAGTCCGTCCACATACACAGCACGGCTGGAAACCAACACCGGGCTGGCTACCGACGCCATCAGGGGAAGCACCGCTCGGACATCCGAAGCCCGATACGCCAGCAAGTCGACCAACAGGTCTGCACCGTCGCCCACGAGGCCTTCGATCGCCGCGATGTCAGCACGGTCAATCGAGTGGAACCGGACGCCTAACGCGGTCAGTTCGGAAGGCATGAAAGACGCATCGCGTCCCGTGACATCCACTGACCAACCAGCCCCGGCAAGCGTCATAGCCGTAGCTCCACCGATTGCTCCGGTTCCACCAAGTACGACTGCACGCAAGTTCGCTCTCCCTTCAACCAGCTTTGCGCCGGATAGTTACAGCAAGCGGAATGGTCAGAAGTCCAGCAACAACCCCTACAGCGACGAACGTTCCCTGCAACCCGATCCCCGAAGCAACCACACCGCCCAGTAGCGCACCCACCGGCCGCCCACCTCGAGTGATGGTCCGGTACACCGCCGTGACGCGACCGAGCAGTTCCCGCGGAACCGTCGATTGCCGCAGCGTGATCGTCAGTACGTTCCACGTGACGCCCGAAAAACCGCCAATGAACAGGGCCACACCAACTAGGTAGACGTTGGCAGTGATCCCAGGGGCCACGAACCAGACCGCCCAGCCGAGAAGAGACAGAACCAGCAACGTCCGCAGGCTGACCCTCTTCCTCAACCAGCCGGTCGCCAGGGAACCAGTAACACTGCCGGCCGCAAGCACAGCGAGGAAGACACCATAGGCGGCCGGTTCCAGCCCCAGCACCCCGGGATCGACGACGGCGAGAACAAAGATCGCAGTCCAGGCGTACCAACAAACTGTTGCAGCACCACCGATCAGCGCGAGCCAGAGCAAGGACCGGTCCCGCACCAGATACCGGAATCCCTCCCTGATTTGCGGAAGGAACCGGGGCCGGACCGCAGGAACTGGAGGCGCCGACGTCGTAATGGAAAGCAGGATGAACACCCCGGCGAGGTAGCCGACAGCAGACGCGCTGACCGCCCACACCGCTGAAAGTCCAACGAGCAACCCGCCCACAGCCGGACCGATGAATCCGCCCAGGCTTGTGGTGACACCGAACAGGTGACCGTTCTTGCGGGGAAGGTCTTCCTTGTCGACGTATCGGGGCACCACCACCTGGGCGCAGATCTCGTACACGGTTCCAGCGCTTCCAAGGACAAAGGCACCGATATAGAGCAACGGCAAACCGGCCCCGCCCATCAGAACCGCGCCAATCAGCAGTCCAATTCCCGCAAAACGTGTCAGGTTGATGATGCGCATCATCGTCACGGGGTCAAAGCGGTCCACCAGCGGCCCGAACGGAATGCTCACAATCAACCACGGAAGCGAGAAGAACAGCGTGGTTGTGGCCACGGCTGCGGGATCCAGCGTGACAGCTGCCGCCAGGAGCGGCAGCACCGCCCTCAACATGCCGTCGCTCAGGCCCACAGCACCTGCCGCAGCAATGATGCGGTTGATGTAGTTCACCGTGTTCCCCCAAAACGGTCAGTTGGCCTCGAATATCGACCCTACCGGTAGCGCCCTCGGTAAGGTGTTCCCAAAGCGCGGACCGAGCACACAAGGATGCCGTCGAGAGGAAGCCACACATGACTGAAGAGGCCAGCAACCCGGTCGATCCCCGACAGCTGGGAAGAACCGGGCTGACCGCTAGCCCGGTCACGCTCGGCACCTCCTCCCTCGGCGCGGGCACCAAACCCGACGACGACGGCGAGGCCACCGTCGTCGAGCTCGCCACCGCCATGCTGCACGGCCCTTACGCGCTGATCGACACGTCCAACAACTATGCAAAGGGCAGGAGTGAAGCGGTTCTTGGGCTCGCTCTCCGCGGGAACGGCGCAGCGCCGGGCCGGTCAGTGGTCACCAAGGTGGACCAGGATCCGGGAAGCGGCGCATTCGATCGCGCCCGGGTGCGCCGTTCCTTCGAGGAGAGCTGCGAACGTCTCGGCGTAGATCGGATTGAACTGCTGCACCTGCACGATCCCTACTCGGTCACCTTCGAGGAAGCTGCCGCACCAGGGGGCGCCATTGAAGGCATGCTCGAACTGAAGGATCAGGGCCTGGTGGATGCCATCGGTATTGCCGCCGGCACGGTCAGCCTCATGCGGCGCTACGTCGGCACCGGCGTGTTCGACGTGCTGCTCACCCACAACCGGTTCACGCTCGTCGACCGCAGCGCGGCTCAGCTGATCGAAGACGCCGTGGAACGGGGGATGGGAGTCTTCAACGCTGCACCTTTCGGCGGCGGGCTGCTCGCCCGCGGGTCGGCCAGCGGTGCAACCTACGCCTATGCGGACAGCCCGCCGGAGCTCCTGGACTGGGTCGCCCGTGTGGAGAAGCTCTGCACCGAACACGGTATCGACCTCCCGACGGCGGCGCTGCACTTCTCGCTGAGGTCACCGTTGATCGACTCGACAGTGGTCGGAATCTCCTCCACCGGGCGGATCGCCGGACTGGAACGCATGCGCACAACTGAAGTGCCGCCGTCGTTCTGGGACGGACTCGACAGCCTCGGCACGCCACCGTCCACCATCTCCGACTGACCGCGGTGTCTCTAACCGTTCCGTAGACTGATCCGATGGAGTTCGCGGTAGCTGGGGATGGTGCGCGTCTGGCGTGGAAGGCCGAAGGCGCCGGCCACCCGCTGCTGCTCATTTCCGGCCAGGCTACGGATCTGGACGGTTGGGACCCTGTGGTTCCGGAACTGGCATCGAATTTCCGCGTCATCCGCTTCGACCATCGTGGAACCGGCGGCAGCGAGGAAGGCTCCGCCGAGGGCTATAGCACCCGCGGGTTCGCGAAGGATGCCCTGGCGGTGCTGGATGCCGCTGGCGTCGAAAAGGCCCATGTATACGGGCACTCCATGGGCGGGCGAGTGGCCCAGTGGCTGGCCATTGACGCACCGGACCGCGTGGGGGTGCTCATCCTTGCCGCCGCATCCCCAGGCGGTGCCCTTGGTAGCGAACGGGACAGTGAGGCTACCCGTGCGCTGACCAGCGGCGATCCGGATCAGCTCGAACCGTTATTCTTCGCCGCGGACTGGGCGGCTCGAAATCCGGACGCCGTGAAGGCCTTCTTTATCTCGCGCGCCTCGAAACGCGCCAAAGTGCTCCACTTCCGTGCGAGCAAGGAGCACGACGCGCGGGACTCGCTTTCGTCCGTGCGCGCACCGACACTCATCCTCCACGGCACAGATGACGTGCTGACGCCGCTGGAGAATGCGCTTGTCCTCCACGAACTCATTACGGGCTCCACTCTGGTGAAGATCCCGCGGGGAAAACACGGTTTCCACCTCGATCACCCTGAGACACTTGTCTGGATCAGGGACTTCATCCGGAGGAAGAAAAGATAGCCGTGGCGGGATCTTACTGTTCGTTCTAAAAACTGCCATACTGAGTCAATGATCCGCTCCGTGGCCGCCATCGTGCTTCCTCCCGTCGCAGCATTCGAATTCGGGGTCGCCTGCGAAGTTTTCGGGCTCGACCGCTCCGACCGCCAGGACGGTGTACCCAAATTCGATTTCCGGGTCTGCACACCCAAACCAGGAATTCTCCCGGGCAAAACAGGTTTCTCGTTGCAGGTCACAGAGGACCTTTCCGCCACCAAGACCGCAGACCTGGTGATCATGCTGCCCTACAATGTCAACTCACCGAGCCAGCCGGAGGTGCATCAGGCACTTCGGGCTGCCCACGAACGTGGTGCCTGGGTGCTTTCGGTGTGCAGCGGGGCCTTCGCCCTCGCCGAGGCAGGACTGCTCAACGGGCGACGGGCTGCAACGCACTGGATGTACTCCCAACAACTCGCCAGGCAGTACCCGGAAATTTCGGTCGATGAGAACGTGCTCTACGTCCAGGACGGCAACATCATCACCAGCGCCGGAACAGCTGCCGGTATCGACGCATGCCTGCACCTGATCCGAAGCGAACTCGGAGCCGCGGCGGCAACCAGCATCGCGCGGTCCATGGTGGTACCGCCACACCGCGCCGGCGGGCAGGCACAGTACATCGACCGTCCCATCTCCGTGTCCGAGTGCGACACCCTCGAAGACGTCCTCGTCTGGATCGACACCCACCTCAGCGAAGAACATTCCGTGAGCGCGCTCGCCGCACGCGCCCACATGTCCGAACGCACCTTCGCCCGGCGCTTCAAGGCTGAAACGGGTACGACGCCGGCCGCCTGGCTTGCTGCCCAACGTGTCCTACGGGCACAGGGCCTGTTGGAAGAAACCGACCTCAGCATCGAAGCGATCGCGAGGGAAACGGGGTTCGGGCAGGCAGTGCTGCTCCGTCACCACTTCCAGCGCACGCTTGGCACCAGCCCTGCAGCCTACCGGCGCACCTTCCGTGGCGTGACGCCGGCAAAACCAGAATCGACTCCCCAATACATGACCGTTTGAGCGCTCAAACGGTCACCTATTGAAGAGTCGATGCACAGAAAGGAAAGAATGTCCCACCACAATGACCCAACCACCATTCAAAGGCTCCTCACCACGCCTGGCCGGTGGGCCGTCGTCGGGCTTTCCAATAATCCGCTGCGCCCGGCAGTGGGCGTAGCGAAGTTCCTGATCGACCGGCTGGGCATGGATGTTGTCCCCGTAAGCCTGAAGGGCGATGACGTTCACGGCCGGACCGGGTACACGAAGCTGCAGGATGTGCCGGGGGAGATCGACGTCGTCGACTGCTTTGTGAACAGCCAGCGCGTTGGCGCGGTGGTGGACGACGCCATCGCCGTCGGCGCGAAGGCCGTCTGGCTGCAGCTGGGGGTTATCGACGAGGAAGCGGCGCAGCGCGCCGCTGACGCAGGCCTCGACGTCGTGATGGACGCCTGCCCCGCCATCGAGGCGCCGCGGTTAGGCCTGTAGCGGTTGGAGAGAATTTAGCAGGAGTTACATCTTCTCCAACGGCGCCCGCACAATGCTGTAGATCCCGTACGCGATCAGGCCAAGTGCAATGACTCCGAGAATCAACGCACCGAACGGTTGCTCCTGCAGGGACTTCAGCGCGCCGTCGAGCCCGGTGGAATCCTCCGGGTCCGCCCGGACCGTCGCGATAATGAACAGCAGTCCCAGCACCGCGAGCGCCACTCCCTTCGCGCAGTAGCCGACCGCGCCGACAACCTTCACGGCCGTGCCCCACGGACGCCCCGGCACCCGCTGCAGGTCCTCGAGGAACTTCCGCTTGGCACCCTTGTATACGTAGTAGCCGCCGATGCCGATGACTGCGGCACCCAGCACGATCAGCAGTACGGCACCGGCCGGATTGGTCATCATCGTCGAGGTGAACGTGCTCGTGGTTTGCCCGCTGTCGGTCGAGCCGCCGAGCGCGTAGATGCCGAAGGTAACACCGATCGCCGCATACGCGATTGCCTGACCGATCGCCTTGAGCTTCCTGCCCCACTTCTCCTTGCTCTCGCGTCCGTTCCAGGCGAACGCCGCCTCACTGAGCTGGAACAGGGCAAGCGCAACGCAGCCGATGAAACCGAACCAGAGCAGGAAGATCCCTCCGGGTTGCGCGGCCAGCTGACCCATTGCACCGGACTGGTCAGCGCTGCCGCTGCCGCCCATCGCGATCCCCACGGCTATGAATCCGATGACAAGGTGCATGAGTCCGTTGGCGGCGAATCCCAGCCGTGCGGCTGTCTCGAATGCCTTGGAATCCGCTGCTTCCTCCGCCCCGCCAGCAATCTTTCGTGCGTGCCCACCGAGGTCTGCCATTGTGTGCTCCTTGATCGTGATCCCTCTATATTGTCACTGCTTGGCGGTACGCTCGTCGTTGTGGATGCAGCTCAGCTTCGGGATACCTGCCTATCAATGCCGGGCGCTTTCGAGGACTTCCCGTTCGGGCCGGAGGCGTCGGTTTTCAAGGTACGGGCGCCGGCCGGGGCGGGAAAGATGTTCGCCCTCTCGGACCTGAATTCGCCAACCCTTTCCATCAGCCTCAAGTGCGAGCCGGCGCTCGCCGAGCAGCTGCGGTCCGCTCACCCGGAGATCACCGGCGCGTACCACATGAACAAGACCCACTGGAATGGCGTCGATTGCACCGGGAGGCTCCCCGATGACATGCTGCGGGACATGATCGAAGACTCCTATGACCTCGTGGTGGACTCCCTGCCGAAGAAGGACAGGGAGTCGCTTGGATGGACCCGCCTGGCGCGATCCGGTGAGGGCGGCAGCAATGCCTGAGATCACTCACACAGCGGTCGGGTTCACCCGGACCGCCGTGTGGCCGGCCGGGTTCCGTCCGTTCCGTCACCGCATTCAGGTCGGTTCAGGCGAGGATGCGTTCCGTCGCCTCGCTGAGGGGATTCTGGCCTTCGACCTGCACCGCCGTGCCGGACTGCAGGTGGCAGGGCCCTCCCGCGCGGGCGTCGGGGTTGTCGTGGTGCCGCGCTTCGGCGTGGGGCCGGTGCGGTTGAATGCGCCGTGTGAGGTGGTGTGGGTTGAGGACCTGCGCGGCTCCGACAACAACAACAACAACGACGACGGCGGCACCCGCGGTCAGGCGGGCACCGCCCGCCGGTCCGGCTTTGGCTACGCGACACTGCCCGGCCACCCGGAATGCGGGGAAGAGGCGTTCATCGCGGAGCTCGCGGTGGACGGCACCGTCTATTTTGATCTGCGCGCCTACAGCCGGCACTCGAATTGGTTCTATCAGTTGGGCGCACCGGCAGCCCGGTTCTGCCAATGGTGGGTCACCCGGCGATACCTGGCAGCGGCCCGCTCCCTCGCACGCGCAGGATAGCGTGGCCACATGACCCTTTCGCCCGAAGAGTACTCCGAATTCATCCGGTCACACGCTGACGGCGAAGGGCGGTTGCCCGCGCTGACGCCCAAGTGGTCAACGTTTCCGTTCGATGCGGGCATCCTTCCATTGAAACCGTGGCAGGACCCGGTGTTCCCCGAACCGGAGCGGAGCGGGCTGACACCGGACACATGTGACTCCTGCGCGGATCGAGACCAGGGCATTTGGCTGAATGATAACTGGCGGCTCTTCACCCGTGAACCAACTGGGCTGCCGGTGGCGCTGATGCTGCAACCACGGGATCACTATGACTACGCCGACCTTCCGGACGACCTGGCCGCTGAGATGGGCGTGATCCTGCGGCATCTGGCTGCGGCTGTTGAAGGTATGGAGAACATGCAGCAGGTGCATATGGACAGGTGGGGAGCCAGCCATGCGCACCTTCACTGGTTCATCACCGGCCGCCCCACCGGTCAGCTGCAACTGCGGGGCACCTTCTGCGGAATCTGGGAACTGCTTCTCCCACCCCTGCCACAGGACGTCATCGACGCCCACTCCCTCGAAGTCGCAAGACGGCTTCAGGCAAGCTTCGGCGGCTCAATCCCCTCTGAAGTGCAGGTCGAAGCCGCCGCAACAAGCTGAGCAGCTTCCCGGCGAATCACCTGCTCTGCGCCAGCCCTGTCGGCTGCCCGGTGGCCCGTCAAAGCCGATGGTCCCGATCACCGATCCCGAGCAGCGCTCGACAATGCGCCACAGGCCGAAGGGGTATCAGGTCCAGTCTGGCGCTGCGCAGACCTTTCGCGCTGCCCATCTTAGAAGGACACGACTGCCATGCCTACGAGCGCTGCCAGCGGCGGAACGCCTTGAACCAACGCGCCGATCCACAGCGCGCGGATGCTGACAAAAAGTACGACGGCGGCCAGCACCATGGATCCCAGCGCCATTACCATCATCCCGTACCCCACGAGGGTCCCAGAGAGCGCCAGGCCAATGATCACGCCGACGGCGAAGAACAGGTTGTAGAAGCCCTGATTGAAGGCCATTGGCCGGAGGATGTTGGCGTGTTCCTGGGAACGGACGTCGAACTTCCGCCACACTGACGGGTGACGCCAACGGATGGTCTCCAGGACAAAGATGTAGACGTGCAACAGAGCCGCAATCAAAGCAAACAGCGCAATGGGAAGCGGGAATGTCGTCATGAAACAACCCTATCCGCTGGCTGCCCCAAACTTGGTTCCGCCGGGTAACGATCCGATCAGCGGGGTTTAGGCGCTGCAGTCCGGGGACGTGACCGGAACAGTCAGACTCACTTCGGACTCATTATCGGCGCGCAGGCGGAACACCGCACCGTGGGAATCTTCCGACCTGATGTGCATGATTGGTCCGTCCTGTTCCACATCTCCGGGCTCCGCGAACTCGTGATTTTCCAGCACCGTGGTGACGGCGGCGAGGGTTCTCTCCCTGTTCTCCTCCACCAGCAGATGGGCGCTCACCGATGTGCTGGGCATCGCGAGGGTGCACGTGCCGTCGTCCTGCCGGGTGAGTCCGTCGAAACTGTTCGGGGCCGGCTCAAATGCGGCATCAGGGTAGGCGTCACCGAGGGCGGCCTCCACGTCCTCGAGCACCTTCTGGTACCGGACCATGCTTTCATCCACACTCAGGACATCGCGCGGCTCCTGTGCACATCCTGACAAAGCCAGAAGTCCCACCGCTAAAACCGCCGCACGCAAAGTCTTCAAAGTATTGGCCTCCCCTGATCCTGCCTTGAAGCCAGCCTATCGGTGTCCGGACACGGCGCCCGCTGCACTGAAACAGCGGGCGCCACTTCGTTAAAGGTCAGCCGAAGTGCTTCGGCAGCGTAGCCTCATGTGCTTCCTTCAGCTCCGCGAGCGGAAGGGTGAAATGGCCCTGCACATCCAGCGTCTGGTTCTCCGCGTCCACCACGCCGATACGAAGCCGCGGGTAGTTCCGTGCAGTGCACATGTCGTTGAAACGCACCTCTTCGGAGCGCGGAACAGCGACGACGGCGCGGGCCTGGCTCTCGCTGAACAGCGCAGTGAATGGGTCGATTCCGTCGCGCTCACACAGTTCATCGATCCCAATCCGGGCACCGACACCGAAACGCAGCGCCGCTTCGGCCAATGCTGCCGCAAGCCCACCCTCCGAGAGGTCGTGTGCGCCGTCGATCATTCCGTCACGCGATGAGTTCACGAGGATCGCAGCGAGCGTCTTCTCGGCGTCGAGGTCCAGAACCGGAGGCTGGCCTCCAAGGTGCCCACGCAGGTTCGCCCACTCGGATCCGTCGAGTTCGTTACGGGTGGTGCCGAGGAGGTAGATAGCCTGCCCATCTTCGCGCCAGCCCGAAGGTGTGCGGCGGGCGACGTCGTCGAACACACCCAGCACACCGACCACCGGCGTGGGATGGATGGCCACACCGCCGGTCTGGTTGTAGAGCGAAACATTGCCGCCGGTGACTGGAACTCCGAGTTCCTGGCAGGCATCAGCCAACCCGCGGACGGATTCGGCGAACTGCCACATGACCTCGGGGTCCTCGGGGGAGCCGAAGTTGAGGCAGTCGGTGACCGCCATCGGCTTCGCGCCGGAGGTGGCGACATTCCGGTACGCCTCCGCCAGGGCCAACCGGGCGCCGTCGTACGGGTTCAGGTAGGAGTAGCGGCCGTTCGCGTCCGTCGAGAGGGCGATGCCGAGGCCAGTTTCCTCATCGACCCGGACCACACCGGCGTCGTCGGGCATTGCCAGCGCGGTATTGCCCTGCACAAAGCGGTCGTACTGGTTGGTGATCCAGTCCTTGGAGCACATGTTCGGCGAGGCCATCAGCTCAAGCACGGCACCTCGAAGGTCCGCCGGGCGCTCCCCGCTGAAGGAATCAGCCTGCACACCGTCCAGCCACGCGGGGCGATTGTACGGACGCTCGTAGACCGGACCGTCGTGAGCGACCGTGCGGGGATCCACGTCGACAATCTTCTCGCCCGCCCACTCGATGATGAGGCGGCCGGTGTCGGTCACCTCACCGAGCCACGAGTACTCGACATTCCACTTCTCCATGATCGCTTCGAAGGCGGAAACGTTCTCCGGCGTCACGACCGCCATCATGCGTTCCTGCGACTCGGACATCAGGATCTCGCCCGGAGTCAGGGACGGATCACGAAGCAGGACGTTGGTGAGCTCCACATGCATGCCGCCGTCGCCGTTGGATGCGAGCTCGGACGTGGCACAGGAGATGCCGGCCGCCCCGAGATCCTGGATTCCCTCCACCACGGATGCCTTAAACAGCTCGAGGCAGCACTCGATCAGCACCTTCTCGGCGAACGGATCGCCCACCTGGACCGCGGGGCGTTTGGACGGTTTGGAGGAATCGAACGATTCCGACGCAAGCACAGACGCACCGCCAATGCCGTCACCGCCGGTCCGCGCACCGAAAAGCACCACGCGATTGCCGACGCCGGACGCGTTGGCCAGGCGGATGTCCTCGTGCCGCAGTACACCGACGGCCAGCGCATTCACCAGCGGGTTGCCCTGGTACACCGAATCGAACACCACTTCGCCGCCGATGTTCGGCAGTCCAAGGGAGTTCCCGTACCCGCCGATGCCCGCCACGATGCCGTGAACCAGACGTGCGGTGTCCGGGTGGTCGATTGCCCCGAACCGCAGTGGGTCCATGACGGCCACCGGGCGGGCACCCATCGATATGATGTCACGGACAATGCCGCCGACGCCCGTTGCAGCACCCTGGTAGGGCTCCACGAAGGACGGGTGGTTGTGGGACTCGACCTTGAAGGTCACCGCCCAGCCGTCACCGATATCGACGACGCCGGCGTTCTCGCCGATGCCGACCAGGAGATGCTCCTTCATGGGTTCGGTAACTTTGTCGCCGAACTGGCGCAGGTGCACCTTGGAGGACTTGTAGGAGCAGTGCTCGCTCCACATCACCGAGTACATGGCGAGTTCAGCGGCGGTTGGTCGGCGGCCGAGGATTTCGACCACGCGCTGGTACTCGTTTTCCTTCAGGCCCAACTCAGCCCAGGGCAGGTCCTGCTCCGGCGTCTGCTCGGCGTGCTCGACCGTGTCGATGTTGAACTTCTTGGACGTTGTTCCTGTGGTCACTTGTTAACCAGTTTCTGCAGTACCGAAGTGAAAATGCCGAGCCCGTCGACGCCCCCGCGGACATCAACCGCACCGAACGCTGAGGAATCAGGGCCGAAGCCTGCTTCCACCGCGTGTTCAGGGTGGGGCATGAGCCCTACGACGTTGCCGTGCTCGTTTGTGATGCCCGCGATGTCGCGGCGCGAGCCGTTCGGGTTGCCGCCCACGTAGCGGAACACCACGCGGCCTTCGCCCTCAAGTTCGTCCAGCGTGCGCTCATCGGCGACAAACTGCCCGTCCTGGTTCTTCATGGGGATGACAACTTCGCTGCCTTCGGAGTACGACGACGTCCACGCCGTCGTACTGTTTTCCACCGCCAGGCGCTGGTCGCGGCACAGGAAGTGCAGGTGGTTGTTCTTGATCATCGAACCGGGCAGCAGATGCGCCTCGGTGAGGACCTGGAAACCGTTGCAGATGCCCAGCACGGGAAGCGATCCACCGGAAGCTGCTGCAGTGATCTGCTCCATGAGCGGCGCAAACCGCGAAATGGCGCCTGCACGCAGGTAGTCGCCGTAGGAGAAACCACCTGGAATGATGACGGCGTCCACGTCCTTGAGGTCGTGGTCCGCATGCCAGAGCGCGACGCCGGTGCCGCCTGCCAGCCGGACGGCACGGAGCGCGTCGCGGTCATCGAGGGAACCGGGGAAAGTAACGACGCCGACGCGGATGCCGGAGAGGTTGGAATCAACAGCGTCGACGTCCGTCAGCGAACCGATCAACGGAACTTCAACGCTCACTGGGCGTCCTCAATGACCTCGACCCGGGTCACGTCCTCGATCACCGGGTTGGACAGCAGTGTGGCCGCGGCGCTGCGCGCGTGTTCAAGGACTTCCTCGGTGATGTCGCCCTCAACGGTCAATTCGAACCGCTTGCCCTGGCGGACTTCGGCGAATCCGGTGAATCCGAGCCGGGGGAGGGCGCCAGCGATGGCCTTGCCCTGCGGATCGAGGATTTCAGGTTTTGGCATGACGTCAACAACGATCCGGGGCATCCGGCAACTCCTGTTAAGTAAGAACAGCGCTTTTAATGCGGTTGCCCGACGGGTGCCGTCTCACGCTCGGAAAATGAGCGACCCAGATGGAATCCGGGGCGCGATCCAGCGCTCCGCGAGCTTGCTGTCCCATTCTACCGGCCGATCGAAGGCTCCCGTGACCCCGCATTCGGCACCGTAACATGAGCGCCTAGCGTGCTCCGGACGTTCCGAGGATGGATTCGAGTGCGTTCCACCGGCCGATCTCGCAGCCATCGGTGGCCGAGAAAGACGCCGAGACCCGCTTACCGTCCACAGTGCCTTTGACCGTTGCCGTCTGCGGGCCGCCGTATTGCTGCGTACACATCCGGTTGGGGTCGGGTTTGGCGGTGAAGAACGCTGCACCCAATTCCTTCACGGCCGCGCACGCTGCCTCCGGATTGGGCAGGGTGGTGGCTTCTCCAACGCCATCCGGGGTGCACTCCAACACGTACTGCGTAGCCTCGGAGTCCGGATTCTGCTTGATGCTTATGTTCAGCATCGCGGTACCGACGGCGGCGGGATCGCTGGGAAGCGTAGGGCTTGGTTTCGGTGAATCTGTTGGCATGGCGCTCTCTGAGTCGGTGGGGGAGCCGGACGCAGATTCTGCAGGATCCGTTGGCTCCGTGGATGAGTCGGTCGAGTCAGTGGGTGCGGGCGTCAGGTCAGCACCGGGATTGCTCCCCGGCGAGCCGCACCCCGCCAACAGCACAGCGAGTACGGCGCCTGCCAGTAGACCTGTGCTTCTGGTGGTGGCGCTGCTTGTGGCGTTGCCTATAGATCTCATGGGAAACCTCCTTGTTGCCCTCAACGTCTCGCGGCCGGTTGAGTTCCTGGCCGGATCACGGCCCGAACTGTGGGTCCGGCGTCAGTTGTTCCAAGTACTTCTTCAACTGTGCACGCAGTTGCTGGGATTCAGCCGAGAATGCGCGCTGTGCGCGCACATAGTCCACCTTCCCCGCCGCGGTTTCGATGGGGATCGGCGGATAACCCCACTCCTGGAGATCGTACGGAGAAGCCCGCATATCCATGGCCCGGATCCGCCAGGAGTGTTCGAAACAGTCCATGACGAGTTCGCTGGGCAACGCCGGCGTGAGCTTATAGGCCCACTTGTACAGGTCCATGTTGGCGTGGAGGCAGCCGGGTTGCTCCAGCTCGCGCTGGCTTTCCCGGGTGGGCTGAAGTTCATTGAGCGGTGCAGCCTGGGGCGCGTAGAACCGGAAGGCATCGAAGTGAGTGCATCTGATCCGGTTCTCCTCAACCACCTGGTCCGTTCCGCGGGCACCAAGGCGCAACTTCAAGTACTGGTGTCGCACCGGGTTCTGCACCGAGCGGTACGCCATGGCCCACTCGTGCAGCCCGAAGCAGCCGAACTGTGCCGGGCGGGCTATGGTGCGGGAAATGATGATATCCGCGAACTGTACGGCCTCTGCCCGCGTTTCAAGGAAAGCGGCATGATCGAAGGTGACGGCGCCGTCGTCGTCGGTCTTGAGGTTTTCCTGTTCCTGCGTGGTGAGCGGGCGGTAGAACTTCCAGTCCGCGCGCTCAAGGGCAGCGGGCCCGGTCAGGACGGTATGGGCCCCGGGATGCCACCGCAGAAGCTGCGCCGGTTTCTGGGTGTAGTAAGTGAACAGGAAATCCTCGACCGGATGCCTGCGCTGTTCAGCACGCCTGCGTAGATAAGGCTCGGTGTAGGTGCGAACCCGCTCAGCGTGGGCCGAGGCGCGCGGCACCCACTGGTCCTGGGTAAGTACGAGGGGAGAAGGCACGCTCCATTATCTCCTGCGCCTATCGAGCTCGCTTTCTTTACCAGGCTCGCGGAAAATGTCAATGAACGATCGTTATAAGAACTGTTTTTTGCGCGAGAACCCGGTTAAAGGGCAGGTGACGCCAAGCTCGGTCGACTAATGGTCGACGGCGCGGGGTAGCCTATTCGAGGCTCGGTTGTGATTCAGGGCACAACACCCAAAGTGCACTGGGCTACTTTCAGATCGGTCCGTCCGATCGCGTTTTCCGATGAAAGGTAACCAAAGCGTGAAAGCCCCCCATCATAAGAACCCACGGGCAGGTGGTCTGCGCAGAGCTACAGCTCTCGCCGTCGGCCTTCCGCTGGTTCTCGGTTCCATGGCCGCGACACCGTCCGTCGCCGCTCCCACCGGTCCTGCCACCCAGCAAATTCAGCCGGTCAAGAAGATCAACCCCAAGGACTACCCCGACGGCCGCTACATTGTTGTGCTCAACGAAGAGCCCGCAGCAACGTACGACGGCGGTGTAGCCGGCATTGAAGCTACCAAGCCTGAAAAGGGCGAGAAGCTCAGCGCCGAGGATCCGAACGTACAGAAGTACCAGAAGCACCTTGAGAAGCAGCAGAAAGCTGTGGCCGCCGAGGAAGATGTGGACATCAACCGCACCTACACGGCAGCCATCAACGGGTTCAGCGCAACGTTGACCACGGATCAGGCTGTAGAACTGGCCAAGGACCCTGAAGTGCTCATGGTTGCCGAAGACGTCGAATACGCTCCTGACGACTACTCCAGCGTGGACTTCCTGAACCTCCCGGGTAAGAAGGGCGCCTGGAAGACCCAGTTCGGTGGTGCGAAGAACGCAGGAGCAGGCACCGTGGTCGGCGTCATCGACACCGGTTACGCCCCCGACAACCCATTCTTCCAAGGCAAGAAGGTCAAGCCGCTCAAGGGCAATCAGAAGCCCAAGGTCGGCGAGCCGTACCTGAATGAAGACGGCAACATCGCCATGCTGAAGGCTGACGGCGAAACCTTCGTCGGCGAATGCCAGGCAGGCGAAGGCTTCACCGGCGAAGAGTGCAACTCGAAGGTGATTGCGGCGCAGTACTTCGCTGATGACTTCGTGCGCTTCGTGCCGGAGGAAAACCGCGCCCCGCAGGAACTCCTCTCGCCGATCGACATCGACAACCACGGTACCCACACTGCCAGCACCGCTGCCGGCAATGACAAGGTCACCCAGGTGGTTGACGGCCGCGACTTCGGCAAGCACTCCGGTGTTGCTCCCGCAGCCAAGCTCTCCATCTACAAGGTGTGCTGGGCTGACAATGACCCCAACACCGGTGGTTGCTACGGCTCCGCATCGATTGCAGCCATTAACCAGGCAATCCTCGACGGCGTTGACGTCCTGAACTTCTCGATCTCGGGAAGCACCACGACCACCACCGATCCCGTCTCGCTTGCGTTCCTTTCTGCGACGTCGGCAGGCGTGTTCGTAGCGGCCTCGGCCGGTAACTCCGGTCCCACTGCAAGCACCGTCAACCACGGCGGCCCGTGGATGACAACCGTTGCTGCGAGTACTTTTAGCCACGCGCTGCAGGGCACCGCCGAGTTCTCCGATGGAACCAAGTTCCGCGGTGCCAGCATCATGAGGGAAGGCGTTCCCGCCAGCCCTGTGATCCTGGCAGCAGACGCTGCTGCCGCTGGTGCTGTTGACCCGGCCCTGTGCGCTCCGGATTCGCTTGATCCGGCTGCTGTGGAAGGCAAGATTGTTGTCTGCGACCGCGGCGTCTATGACCGCGTCGCCAAGTCCGCCGAGGTTGACCGTGCAGGCGGTATCGGCATGATCCTGGTGAACCTCGTTGACTCCTCCTCGGACACCGACCAGCACGCCGTCCCGACTGTGCACGTGAACGCTCCCCAGAGCCTCGAGCTCAAGGAGAAGGTTGCTGCCAACCCGGACATCACCGTTGCACTGGTTCCTGAGGACACCACCGGCGATCCGCTGCCTCCCGTCCCGCAGATCGCAGGATTCTCCTCCCGCGGTCCGCTGCTCGCTACCGGCTCCGATCTCCTGAAGCCCGACATCGCGGCTCCCGGTGTAGCAGTTCTCGCCGGCGTTTCGAAGATCGGTTCCGACGGCGCGCAGTTCGGCTTCCTTTCCGGCACCTCGATGGCTTCACCGCACATCGCAGGTGTGGGCGCGCTGATCCTGGCCGAGCGACCCGACTGGTCGCCTGCGGCCGTCAAGTCCGCGATGATGACCACCGCGGATCCTGTGAAGAACGCTGAAGGTGGCGTGGACGGCGACGTCTTCGCAACCGGAGCTGGTCATGTTGATCCGATGAACGTCCTGAATCCGGGATTGATCTACGACGCCGATGCCCGTGACTACCTTGAATTCGTTCAGGGAACCGGACTCGACGTTGGAATCGACGGGCTTGAGGGTGTCGACGCGAAGAACTTCAACGTAGGCTCCTTCGCAATCGGCAGCCTTACCGGCAAGACAACGGTCACCCGTACGGTCACGGCACTCACGCCTGGCCTGTACAGTGCCAGCGCCAACGTGCCGGGCATGAACGTCACCGTCACGCCGTCGATCCTGAACTTCAGCGCTCCCGGCGAGACCCGCACCTTCAAGGTGACCTTCGAGCACGCCGGCGCTCCGCTGGGCGAGTTCACCAAGGGCACTCTGGCCTGGAAGGGACAGAACAAGGTCGTTTCTTCCCCGGTCGCGGTTCGTCCGCAGTCGGTGGTGGCTCCGTCCGAGGTCGCCTTCTCTTCCAATGGTCCTGACGGCAGCGGTGCTATCGAGGTCACTTCCGGAACCAACTCTCCCGTGAACATGACCCTCGAGGGCCTGTCCAAGGCGAGCACCGAGGACCTTTCGCTGGTTCCCGGCCCGGTGGCTGTCGCCAACAACGCGTCGAACTTCCTCACCGAGGTTGAGGTTCCTGAGGGAACGCCGTTCGCCAAGATGTCGGTGCTTTCGGCCGATGACACCGCGGACTTCGACCTGTTCGTGTTCGACCCCAACGGACAGCTCACCCAGGTGGCGACCGCTGCTGCGAGCGAGACCCTGACCCTGAACAACCCGATCCCGGGTACCTACACGGTTGTGGTCAACCTCTACGCCAGCCCTGATGGACGGGCAACCGCTGCTACGTTCGATGCCGCAATCCTCGGCGCCGATGAAGGTAACGCGACCCTGACCCCGAACCCGCTGCAGCTTCCGAACGGTGAAACGGGCGAGGTAACGCTGAACTGGACCGGCCTCGAGCCCGGCTCCTACGTTGGCCGCGTTACCTATGAGGGCTCCACCTCCGTCACCTTCGTGAACGTAGTAGTGAGCGGTTCCGGTACGCCGGAGCTGACACTGCCGCAGATCGACGAGGCGGACAAACAGTTCACCGGACCGCGTAAGGAAATCACTCCGATTCCGGTCATCACCAAGTAATACCCGCGGGACGTCCGCCGACTGAACGGTAGACGTACGTTCCGCACATCGCTCGCACCAGGGAAATGCCCCCGCGACCTCCACCGGGTTGCGGGGGCATTTGCGTGCAGCACTTTCCGCTGTGACGTGGAGCTTTTTGTCGCCGTCGGACCTAAAATTGAGGTACTCGAGCAGCCAAGACCTAGCGAAGAAGGCGATACCCATGGCTGAGAGAACCCGGCGCCGCAGGTTCAGGAGCCCGGCGAGCATCTTCCTCGGACCTGCTGACCGCAGCGATCCTGACGAGCCTGTGCTTCACCGGCATGATGAATTCGAAACCGCATCCGAGACTGAACTGGCGGAACTGGACATCGAGACGGACTCCGACGGACACCACTACGCGGTCCGCAAGCATCCGGATCACCCGACAGCGAAGCGGACGGATCCGGTTCAGAAGTACGCGGACTACCTCAAGGGGCCGGTTCTCCACACGGAGGACTGACCGGGTAAGCATCGAGTCAGCAGGACACGCCGAGTATGGGCATTCCTTACCGGCGTGTCCTGCTGACTCGATGAAGAGAGTTAACGGCTTAGCGCCCTGTGCCCGCGTAGACCGTGGCTACGGCATCGCCGTCGAGATCGAATGCCGCATGCACCGCTCGCACTGCGGCGTCGAGCAGATCGGCACTGGTGACCACCGAAATACGGATCTCGGAGGTGGAAATCATGTCGATGTTCACGCCGGCGTCGGAGAGCGCCCGGAAGAACTTGTAGGACACCCCGGGGTTCGAACGCATGCCGGCGCCAATGAGGGAAAGCTTGCCGATCTGCTCGTCGTATTCGATGCTTTCGTACCCGACATTCCCCTGCGCAGCTTTGAGCGCGGCGAGTGCGTCGGCGCCCTCTACGATCGGCAGCGTGAACGAGATGTCCGTGTGGCCGGACCCGTGGGTGGACACGTTCTGGACGATCATGTCGATGTTCGAGTGCGCACCGGCCACAATCCCGAAGATCTCCGCAGCCTTGCCGGGGATGTCCGGCACGCCGACAACGGTTACCTTCGCTTCGGAACGGTCATGGGCAACACCGGAGATGATGGGCTGTTCCAAGGGTTCTCCCTCTTGAATCTTGATGGTGTCATCGGGGCTGGGCAGAACCCAGGTGCCCTCGAGTTGGCTGAAGGATGAGCGGACGTGCAGTGGCACACCGAACCGGCGGGCATACTCCACGCAACGCAGATGCAGGATCTTCGCGCCGGAGGCGGCCATTTCCAGCATCTCCTCACTGGAGATTGTTGAAATTTTCTTCGCCGTAGGCACCACCCGCGGGTCGGCCGTGTAGACGCCGTCGACGTCGGTGTAGATCTCACAAACGTCCGCGTTGAGTGCCGCAGCCAGTGCCACCGCTGTGGTGTCCGAGCCGCCGCGGCCCAGGGTGGTGATGTCGTTGCTGTCCTGGCTCATGCCCTGGAAGCCTGCGACAATCGCGATATCGCCGCGCTCAATGGACGTCTTGATCCGGTGCGGGGAAACCGCGATGATGCGGGCCTTGCCGTGGATCGCGTCGGTGATCATGCCGGCCTGGCTGCCGGTGAAGGACTGTGCGCTGGAGCCTGCCTCATGGATGGCCATCGCCAGAAGAGCCATGGAGATGCGTTCACCGGCGCTGAGCAGCATGTCCATCTCGCGGGGGGTGGAAGCGCTGCTTACCTGTGCTGCGAGATCAAGCAGTTCATCCGTGCTGTCGCCCATGGCCGAGACGACGACGACAACCTGGTTGCCGGCAGCCTGCGTCTCCACCACGCGCTTCGCCACACGTTTGATGCCCTCGGCATTGGCCACGGAGGAGCCACCGAACTTCTGAACTATTAAGGCCATGCGCACGCTCGCAGAAACTTGAAAACGATGTCCGGCGGCATCCTTGGCGCCCGAAACAGGTTCATGGAATGGGACACTGTACGGCGGTAGCCGCACGGAACAGTTTAACCGTTCCGTATCAACCCGCCGAATTGTGCGTCGAATTGTGCAGTGTTCCAGCGGGAGTTTACTCGAGTCACTTGCTAGGGTCAGTCTATGACCAATGGGTATGGGGGAATCATTGCCAAAGGTATTCAAAGGAGTTTCGGCTCCGTTGCGGCTGTCCGCAATATCGACTTCGAGGCGCCGCCCGGTGAGGTGACGGCGCTCATCGGGCCAAACGGGTCCGGTAAAACAACACTGCTTCTGATGCTCGCTTCACTGCTGGCGCCCGACGCTGGCTCACTCACCGTCGGCGGCGTGGATCCGCTCGAGGACGCCGCGAGCGTCCGTCGCCGGGTCGGTTGGATGCCAGACACCCTCGGCGTGTGGGAATCATTGAAGGCGCGCGAGATCCTGACAACAGTCGGTGCCCTCTACGGCATGACGACGACGGCGGCGAGCCACCGGGCCGCTGAATTGCTCGCTGAGGTGCGGCTCACCGAATATGCGGATGCGCCGGCCAGGGTCCTTTCGCGCGGACAGCAGCAACGGCTCAGCCTGGCCCGGGCGCTTATCCACGATCCTGACGTTCTCCTCCTCGATGAACCGGCATCCGGACTGGACCCCGGGTCAAGGGTGGAGTTACGCATCATGCTCAGGCGCCTTGCTGGTGAAGGTAAGACGGTGGTTGTTTCCAGCCACGTCCTGTCCGAACTGGATGAGATTGCCGACCGCGCGGTGTTCGTGAACCGCGGGGAGTCGGTGAAGAACCAGACCCTGGATGAAGCCGGCACGCAGGTTCGCCGGTATTGCATTCAGGCCGAGCCCATGGGACCACTGGCCGACGCCCTGACCAGCCACGGTGTGACGTTCGAAGCGCGGGGAGATTCGCGGCGCGCTGAGTATCAGGTGCTCCTCAGCAGCACCGAGCAGGCGGCATGGCTGCTTCGCACCCTGGTGATGGCCGACGTCGTGGTCACCGCCTTCGCGCCCGCTGGCGGCGCCCTCGAAGAGACTTACATGAGCCTGGAAACGGAACGGCAATGAGCACACAAATTGTAGAGGAGACGCGCGCCGGGTCACTCGGCTACGTAGCAGGAATTCGCACGGTCTTCGGTCTTGAGATGCGGCAGCGGCTGCGGGGACGCGCCTGGTACATCATGCTGTTGGTGTGGTTTGTGGTCATCGGGCTGGTTTTCATGCTCGCAACGTTGACCATCTCGGCGTCTACCCCCAACAGCAGCGGACCGATCCTGTTCGAGATGATCGTCGGATTTGTACTGTTCTTCGGCTTGCTGGTTGCTCCCGGCCTGTCCGCGAACGCAATCAATGGCGACCGCGCTGCAGGAACGCTGGCGATCCTGCAGGTCACCCTCCTGACACCGGGACAAATCCTGTGGGGCAAATGGCTTGCCTCGTGGGTGGCGTCCCTTGGCTTCCTTGTGCTCAGTACGCCGTTCATCTTCTGGGCTCTCGCGCTGGGCGGGGTCAATCCGGTTGAAGCCTTCGTTTCCCTGATCATGCTGGCGATCGAACTCGGCCTGGTCTGCGCGCTCGGCGTGGGGATCTCTGCACTGGCCGGGCGGCCGCTGTTCTCGATTGTCGCAACGTACATGATGGTCGCGCTGCTGGGGCTGGGGACGCTGATCGCGTTTGCCCTGAGCTTCTCGCTTGTGGAGGAGAAGAACGTCCAGGTCACGCGGTCCTACCCCGACTACAGCAGTCAAAGTTTCGGACCTGACGGCGTCCCGGACGAGGATGAGGTGGAATGCATCACTGAGGAAGTGACAACCAGTGTCTGGCACTCCCAACGGATCGCCTGGTTGCTTGCCGCCAACCCCTTTGTGCTTGTGGCAGACGCAGTCCCGTACGACAGGGGGTCCGATGAGCCGGAGACCGGCGTGTACGGCCCTACCTACCGCATGCCCGGCGTCATGGAAAGCATCAGTCAGCAGGTCCGTGTGGCACAGGCAGGACCGGATTACAACGTGACGTGTGAGGAGTCGCAATTCTTCGGCGGCTCCGGCCGGGACATTGAGAATGAACCCTTCCCGATCTGGCCGCTCGGACTCGCCCTGCAGGGGGCACTCGCGGGCGGGCTTCTCTACCTTGGCCGCCGGAAGCTCGTAACCCCGGTGCGACGGCTCGCGCAGGGAACCCGAATCGCGTAGGTCAGGATTGCGGCTGGACGATGACTTCCCACTGGCCGAACAGCGCGAGGCCTGACGCGATAGCCAACCGAGCTGACGCCTCGTTCTCGCGTTGGCAGCGGTACTGGGTTTCATATCCCAATCGGTGTGCCTGCCGACTGATTGCGCGCACGACGTCACGGCCGTAACCCCTGCCGCGAAAGGCCGGGAGGGTAAGTACGCCGAGGTCCGCCAGCCGCGATCCGTCCCACGGGTACGTGCTCGTTGCGCTCACTAGATCGCCATCCGCGAAGGCCCCGAAGACCATCCAGTGGTCGAGCTCGACGAAGGCTTCATCCTTGTCCGGGCTAGGAGCATTCGATTGGAACCGGGTGAACGCGCCTGCATCCGCCGAACTCAGTTGCCGCACATGCGGTGGATCCGACTCCTCCAGCAAGTCGTGCAGGGCAGAGGTTGGGAAGTGGAAGTAGAGGTCAGGGCTGTGAAGCAGGATTCCTGCCGAGGCCAGTGCGTTCCTGAATATCTCTTCCGGGACTGATGGTCCTGAAAGGTGCAGGCCGGCGAATACCTCGGGCGTAACTGCGGCCCTGATGCTCCCATCCGGCGACCTAAGCACCATTACACGCAGCTTGTCGCTGAGGTCAGGATTGACGATGAGGCTGAAGCCGCCGTCGTCGTACTGTGTGTTGTCCGGCGGGAAGCGGGTCTGCCAGAAGTCGATGACTGGCTGCGGATAGTCGGGCGACATCAGGAAACGGTGCGGCGGCCCTCGAAGGCGCGGCCGAGGGTAATCTCGTCGGCGTACTCGAGGTCGCCGCCCACAGGCAGGCCCGATGCCAGGCGGGTGACCTTGATGCCGATCGTCTTCAGCATGCGGACCAGGTATGTTGCGGTTGCCTCACCTTCGAGGTTGGGGTCCGTTGCGATGATGATTTCCTGAACCTCGTCATCGGAGAGCCGGCTCAACAGTTCGCGGATGCGCAGCTGGTCGGGCCCGATTCCGGCGATGGGGTTGATGGAGCCTCCGAGCACGTGGTACTTCCCGCGGAAGGACCTGGTGCGCTCGACCGCGATGACGTCCTTCGACTCCTCGACCACACAGATGGCTGTCGGATCCCGTCGGGGGTCGCGGCAGATTCCGCAGGTTTCCTGCTCGGCGACGTTCCCGCAGATGGTGCAGAACTTCACCCGCTCTTTGACCGTCACAATGGAGTTGACGAGCCGTTTCATGTCTTCGCCGTCCGCCTCCAGGATGTGGAAGGCGATGCGCTGGGCGGACTTCGGCCCTACACCGGGCAAACGCCCCAGCTCGTCGATGAGCTCCTGAACTGCGCCTTCGTACACGGGTCTCTCTTAGCTGTTGGCGGTGCTGGACTGCGGCGGCGTCTACTGGTCGAGGCTCCGCTCTTCAATCAGACGACCGTTGAGGATCCGTTCGATGGCCCGGCGACCAACGAGCCCTGACTCTTCAAGGGTTTCATCGTCCGCACTCGGTATGTCCTCAACGTAGCTCAAGTCTACGGCCCCACGATCCGGTCGCTGAGGCCGCGCCGCTTCGGCTCGCGCGGCCTCGTCCAGCAACTGCTGGTAGCGGCTCGGGCGGGAGGGAGGCTCGTCCTCGAACGAGGGTTCCTGCGGCCCCGGGTCATCCGGATCGTGGGGTGGTTCGGAAACGCTCCAGTTGCTCGCCGGCGGGGCTTGATGCGCGGTCTTGTCCGTGGCCTCCTGCCCGGTAGCTTCAGCCGGGACCTCAGCCGGCGCTGGGGCGCGCCCTTTGGGTGCGCGGAATTCAGGGCCTGCTTGCTCTGGGGGTGTTGACCGTCCGCGGGGCGCGGTCTCGTCTCCGTCGGAGGCACCCTCGCCGGCCGGCCCGTTTTGCTTGGCTTCGGCGGGCCCTTGGTTGTTCTGCCCGGGCTCGCGCCCGGTTGTTACTTCCCTTGCGGACTCGGCACCGTTGACGACGGCGGACGGCTGGCTTGGCGTGGGCGTTTCGCTGGGTGCCCGTGTGGTGCCTGTCAGACCTGCTCCGGTGGAGGACGCTTCCCGGCGCTGCGCTGCGGGGGCGTCGGATGGAGGTGGCGCCGGGGAGGGACTGCCCGAGGAGGCAACGGAGCTGGTCGGCGGATCCGCAGGGGACGGGCGGCTCGAGGAATCGGTGTCGGACGGAGATTCGGCAGGCGAGGGACTGCCCGGGGAGGCAACGGCGCTGGTCGGAGGACCCGCAGGGGATGGGCGGCCCGAGGAATTAGGAGCGCCGGACGGCAGGCCCCAGGCCTCATCGACAGAGGAGGTAGTTTCCTTGGCTCGATCCGCCGACTGCACAGACGCAGCACCGGGACCGTCTGCCGGCTGGTCCCGGCTAGTAGGTACTTTTGGGTCGGGTTCACCCGCTGCCGCGGCGCCGTCATGGATCGCTTCGATGCTGCAGTTGAGCCCGAGCACCTTACTGATGGCTTGCTTCAGGTTGTCCATGTGCTGACCGCGCTGGAACCCGAGTGCATTGCCCTGCGACGCGAACGCCAGAGTGAGCTGGTTGCCGCTGAAGCCCCTCGGCTTGGCATCTGTGTTTACGTTGAGCCAGGTGCTGCGCTTGATGCTCGCCAACTCGTCCATGATTTCCGGCCACGCACGGCGAATCATCTCGATCTGGCCGGTGCCCTGCTGAGCGGGAGCCTGCGAATCAGTCCCCTGCGGTGCGGGAGGCTGGGATGTGGAAGCCTGAGCTGAGTTCTCTGCGTCGGGCTGCGACGGCGTAGCTTGCTGTTGCGATGCGGATCGCTGGGATGCGGACTCCTCCTGGGAGTCCCCCTGCTGCGAGACGGTTGCCGCGGGAGGAGACTGCTGCGAAGCCTGCTGTTGCACCGGCGACTGCTGCGCTGAGCGTGCATGCTCGGTGGGCAGCGGCGTTGATTCCTGTGCCGATGTCCGCTGGCTGGACCGCTGGGCATCTGGGCGCTGCTCACCGGACGATTCCGGAGGAAGGCCCCACCCGCCGCCCCAGTCGGCAGCACCTGGTTCCTGCGCCGGACCTGTTGTGCGATCCAGTTTCTCCGCCGGAACGGGTGCTTCCTGCGCATTAGGTGCCGAGGGGTCGGCGCTCTCACGCCGGGAATCCGACACCGGGGAGGGTGCTGCTCCGGCTCCCGAAGAAGGCGGCGCCGAGGATGAACCCTCATCAGGCTGTGAACCGGCTACCGGCTGGGGGGAGGCGGGCGCCGTCGTCGTACTGGTTTCAGGGAGGCCACTGGCGTAACTGAGACGGCGTTCGATGCGGTCCACCCGGGCGAGGGTGCCCTGCTCGGATTGGTCCGCCGCGGGCAACAGGATGCGGGCGCACAGCAGTTCCAGGTGGAGGCGCGGCGATGTTGCACCCGTCATCTCGGTGAGCGCGGTGTTGGTGATGTCAGCGGCACGGGAGAGCTCGGCGCGGCCCAGCTGCTGCGCCTGGGTGCGCATACGGTTCAGCTGGTCTTCCGGCACGCCGCGCAGGATGGAGGCCGCGGCGTCGGGCACCGCGTTGACGATGATCAAGTCGCGGAAACGCTCGAGCAGGTCCTCAACGAAACGTCGCGGATCATGGCCTGTCTGGATGACGCGGTCCACGGCTCCGAAAACCGTGGCGGAATCGTCAGCGGCGACGGCGTCCACCACGTCATCGAGCAATGAGGCATGGGTGTAGCCGAGCAGGGAAACAGCAAGCTCATAGTCCAGCCCGGACGAACCGGCCCCTGCCATCAACTGGTCCAGAACCGAGAGCGAGTCGCGGACCGAGCCGCCGCCGGCACGAACAACCAACGACAACACCCCGGGAGCCACCGGAATGTTCTCCTGGTTGCACAGCAGCTCCAGGTAGGCCATCAGCGGTTCGGGCGGCACCAACCGGAACGGGTAATGATGGGTGCGGGAGCGGATGGTGCCGATCACCTTGTCCGGCTCCGTGGTGGCGAAGATGAACTTGATGTGTTCCGGCGGCTCCTCGACGATCTTCAGCAGCGCGTTGAAACCCGCACTGGTGACCATGTGGGCCTCATCTATGATGAAGATCTTGTAGCGATCCCGCACCGGCGCGAAAGTTGCGCGCTCGCGGAGATCACGGGCGTCATCAACACCGCCGTGGGAAGCGGCGTCGATCTCGATGACGTCAAGGCTGCCCGACCCATTGCGTGCCAGTGCGACACAGCTGTCACAGGTGCCGCACGGAACAGGCGTGGGCCCCTGCGCGCAGTTCAGGCAGCGGGCGAGGATCCGGGCGGAGGTGGTTTTGCCGCAGCCGCGCGGGCCGGAAAAGAGATAGGCGTGGTTGACCCGATCCTTGGAAATCGCCGTCATCAAAGGTTCGGTGACGTGCTCCTGGCCGATGACGTCGGAGAAAGTTTCCGGACGGTATCGGCGGTAAAGGGCTGTACTCACAGAAGAACTCTATCGGTTGGGTGCGGCGGCCGCGTCATCGGTGGAGGAGAGGTTGGAGGGGTCCACCACCCATGGTTCCCGGGGTAGTCCGCCGGGGTCAAACGCCTCAAGCGCAGCCTCAAGTGACGTATCCGGAAGGCCCAGCGAGCGGAGAATCAACGCGCGGATCTGCGGGACTTCCCAGCCCTGGGCGGTGAGTGTTTCGAGGGTGACCGAACCATCCCGCTTGGCCAGCCGGCGCCCTTCCGGGTTCAGCGCGATCGGGACGTGTGCGTACTCCACTTCCGGCAGTTCGAGGAGGGATCCCAGGTGTGCCTGCCTCGGCGCCGAACTCAGTAGGTCCTCGCCGCGCACCACCTGGTTGATGCCCTGTTCCGCATCGTCGACGACGACGGCCAGGTTGTACGCAGGCACACCGTCATTCCGCACCACAACAAAGTCATCGACGGCGCCCGTGTAGGAACCGTGCAGGAGGTCGCGGACCTCGTAGGAGTCGACGTCGGCACGCAGCCTGAGGGCTGCAGGCCTGACCGAGCGTGCGGCTTCCCGCTCCGACTCCGAGAGATTCCGACACGTACCGGGATAGTGGCCCGGCAGGATGTGCGGTGCGGACGCAGCCTCCGCAATGTCCCGCCGTGTGCAGAAGCACTCGAAAAGGTGACCGTTACTCCGAAGGCGCGTGACGGCGTCGTCGTAATGGTGCAGCCGCTCGCTCTGGCGACTGACCTCGCCGTCCCAGGAAAGCCCGCCGGCGGTAAGCTCGGCGAGCTGGGCGGCTTCGGCTCCGGCGCGCACCCGGTCGAGGTCCTCGACGCGCAGCAGGAAACCCCTGGCGGTGGAGCGGGCGAACAGCCACGCGAGGATGGCCGTACGCAGGTTGCCCAGGTGCAGCTCGCCGCTGGGGCTTGGTGCGAATCGGCCGGCACCCACGGGTTCACCTCCTGCGAAAATGAGAAGACCCCTCATGCACCTGCCAGAGCCCGCTTACCCTTGCTACCTTCCGGTCCTGGGGGAGTTCAACAGGATGACACCACATGAGGGGCCGGGAAATAGTCTACAGGCTCTCAATCGAAGTGCCGAAATACGGGCCAGAGCTCGCTCCACGGGGCAATCGGGCCGGTACAGACGGTGATCGGCCGGCCCTGTTCCTCGTTGTCCACGCCAACTCCATTGTCGAGCGTCGCAGCAGTTTCGCACCGCTCGAACTGCTGCGCCACGATGCGGATCTGCCCGCCGACGATGACCGCCGTCGTCGTCCGGTCCGGCGGCACGCCCTCGAAGTACAGCTGGTTGTGGCCGCTGTAGGGCATCGGCAGCCCGAGCTCCGGCCCATAGCGAGCCACTGCTCCGGCCTCGCCGTAGTTACTGGTGATGATCACGGCGTCCTCCGGCTGTTGCGCGTACACGTCCGCGATCTGCTCCACATATCTCGGCCAGCCCACCTGGTCCGCGGCGAGCTGATTGATATCGGGGACAGGGCTGTTTCCAAGAACGGAAACCGGCAGCAGCGGCAGCGCGATAACCGCTGACACAACCGAATTCACGACGACGGCGACAACCGCACCCGCGCGCCAGCCCGGACGCCCCTGCAGTAACTCCGCCACCGGCACGCACCCGGCTGCGAAGAGGACCGCCAGCAGACCGTAGGGATAGTAGATCTGTCCGCCCGCAACGAAAGCGAAGGCAAGGAGGAACGGGAACGCTGCCGCCAGGAACCGTGCCTTCCGCCATTGTGGGCGTCGGAACAGGGCAACCATGCCGGCAACCCAGACGGGCACCAGCGGCGGCCCGAGCAGGAGGAACAGGAAAGGCCACATCAGAACGCGTACCTCCCCGGCGTTGTTTTCCGTGAGAGCGGCGCCCATGGCGAGCTGCGGCCAGTCGTTCAACGCCTGGTAGATGAGGTTCGGGGAGCCGATCACCAGCGCGACGACGGCGGCCACCAACGCTCCCTTAGACCAGAGCATTCGTCTTGGTCCGGCAACCAGGAGTCCCAGTGCGAGGGAGATGAGCAGTCCCGCGATGAGCAGCTTATTGTACATGCTGAGGCCCACCAGGACGCCGGCGGCGAGCCACCAACGGTCTTCGCCGCGGAGAATCGCACGGAGGATCAACAGGCAGACGGCGGGCCACACGAACAGATCGAACGAGGCTGTCAGCATCACGTGCCCCATCAGCAGGGGCATCGACGCGAAGGCGAAGGCCCACGCGCACAGGGTTTGCGCTGTGCTGTTGCCGCCGAGCTCGCGGGTGATCAAAGCGACGACGAGAACCGAGGCCGCCGCCGCGAGGGTTGCCGGTATGCGGATGAACCAGACCTCGTCCACGATTTCACTCAGGAACTGTACGAGGAGGGGACTGAGCGGCGGCTGGTCCACGTAGCCCCACGCGGGTTCGAGCATCCGGAAGTACAACTCATCGCGGTGGTAGCCGTACTCCCAGCTGGTGACAGTGAGGACCAGGGCCAGGGTTCCCGCCGCCAGGAATACCGGCACATCTGTCCTGCGCCGGTGTAGCTGCGCAGTTCTCAGAGGCGTACGGGTGCCGTCCATGCCTTGAGTATGCGGCAGCGCGGGGATCGATCCAAGGAGCGCAGTGGTTGAGCCGATGCGCACGGATTCGGCGGTTCACCGTTGTTTGGGTATTCTGGTATCTGCTCCAAATTAGGAGGATTCGCCTAGCGGCCTATGGCGCACGCCTGGAACGCGTGTTGGGTTAACGCCCTCGGGGGTTCAAATCCCCCATCCTCCGCTTTTCCATACAGGTTCACCCCGGTCCTCGGACCGGGGTGAACCTGTTTCTGGAGCGACGCACTACGGATGTATAAACGCATTCCGGCTGAATGACACCGAAAGGACCCGGTCGCTGGTCCGTAACGCGTCAGCAAAGCCGGAACGCGGTTCAGGACGTTGCGCGCGGGCACAACCCGGCCAGACACAACCTCGCCAGGCACAACCCGGCCAGACACAAGCCGCACCACTAACCCGTCACCCGCCGGATCCGCCGCAAGGCCGCCCCCTCACTTGGCCCCTGCCGTCCCAGGCCCAGCTTGAGGACGCCCAGCACCAGCATCACTGCCGGCTTCACGGGCAGCCTGACCGGCCCCAGATGGGGCAGCCTTAGCCCAAGCAGTTCGCGCTGCCGAGGTGTCAACGTGGCTACGGCGCCGGCGAACAGGATCCGATAGCCGAGCCGCTGCGACCGCGGAAGGGGCGGACGTTTGATGTAGACCAGCGCGTCCTGGACCTGGTCGCTTGAAGCGAGTTCGTCGTCGTACTTTGCCAGTTGGGCTCGCAGTTCAGCAACGCTCCGCGGCGGATCGGAAACCCCCATGAGTTCACCGGCTACCGCCCACTGTTCGACGTACTCGTCAGCGCCCCCCGGAAACCGGAGCCCATACCGTTGGTGCGCCGCGAGGAAGGCGTCCGTGAACGCCAAATGAACCCAGCGCAGCAAATGCGGATCGTTCGCGCTGTAGGGATGCTTGACGCCGTCAGCTCCCACATAAGTTCCGGTCACCTTCTCATGCAGCCGACGCACCCAGCCGGAGGCGTCGCGGGCGGCATCGGTGGATCCATAGGTCACTGTGAAGATCCAGCGGATGGTGTTGGCGAGCCGGCCCAGGGGATCGTCTCGAAAGTCGGAGTGTGCATAGACACCGGCCATCGCGCCCGGATGCAGCGCCTGCAACAGGAGCGCGCGGATGCCGCCGACAGTAGGCGTCATTGAACCGTGCACCGCCCAGACCGCGGAATCGGGGGAGAAGTAGCCGACGTCGTCGCCCTCGGCCAGTTCCTCCGTCCAGCGGGGCGGTTCAGCGCCGGCGCCGGTAAAGGTGTTCTTCAGCTCCACGCGAAGGCGGGTCAAAGGTGAAACCATGGCTCCAGTATGCGGCGTATCGCGGCGCGGGGCAGCCCATCCAATCCGGCCCCGTCAACGAACCAGTTGCGAAGTCGCACAAACACCCACGAAGGAGCCCGCGTGCCCGCCCAGAACCTGCACGACATCCCACTGACCATGATCGACGGCTCCGAAAGGAGCTTCGGCGAATTCAAGGGCAAGACCGTGCTGGTGGTAAATGTGGCCTCCCAATGCGGTTTCACGCCGCAATATAAGGCCCTCGAAAAGCTCCATCGCAAGTACGCCGGGAAGGACTTCGTTGTGCTTGGCGTACCGAGCAACCAGTTCCTCAGCCAGGAACCGGGCACGGACGAAGACATCCAGGCCTTCTGCTCAAGCACCTTCGACGTGACCTTCCCGCTGACCAGGAAGACCGACGTCCGCGGCCGCAACCAGCACCCGCTCTACGCCGAGCTCACCAAGTTCAAGAACGGCATCCTGCCGGGTTTTGTGAAATGGAACTTCGAAAAATTCCTGGTGAACGACGACGGCGCCGTGGTCGCGCGGTTCGCCCCCACCGTCGAGCCGGACTCGGAGGAAGTGGTCACCGCGATCGAGAAGGCGCTTACGTCCTGACTCCTCGCATCGAGTCAGTAGCAATGACCAGAATCCGGCGGAAAGTTAGCTATTCCTGCTGACTCGATGAGGTAAGTAGCGTGTCGGCGCAGCGAAGCAGGAAGGCGGCGCCGGCGTCGTCGTGCGTGAGATCCCCCTCCGTAAGGACGGGGTAGGGCTTCTCCGGCACACCATCCGCGGGCCGGACGTCCACGTGCGCCACACTGTAGCCGTGCTCGTGCAGGTAGTCGGCCATGGCGTAGTCGGTCCGGGAGTCGCCGACCGTGCGCCAGTGAAGCGGGATATCCTCGTCCAGCAACCCCAGCGCGCGCTCCGCACCGAGGTCCTTGCCCACCCGGACCGATTCGATGTCCGTGGAGATGATGGTGGGATCCACGCGGTAGTCGATGCTGTCATCGCTGTCCGGGAGATGGTGTGAGAGCCGGCAGACGCCCATGTCGAAATGCTGCATGATCCCCAGCACTGCTTCATCGAACGGGCCTTGCCGGTCCAGATAGTCCTCGTTGCCGACGTCCACCCGCTGCTCGATCGAAACCATGGCCCGCTTGGTCTCGTCGAAGAACATATGGTCCGCGAACTGCTCCTCCACGAGCCTCCGAACCTCATCACCGAACTCGGCGGGCAGCGCGAGGCTCTCATCGATATGAAGGTCCGTAGGCCCATCGGCGCTGAAGCTGAACCACGTAGAGCCCTTCTCGCAGATGGCATGGAACGTGATGCCGTCCGGGATACCGGCAGCGAGCATCGGCGTCATGACCTCATCGCGGATGAAGGCATCCGAGCGCCCGGTGTTGAAGATGACCGGCCATCCGGCGCCGGCCAGAGCCAGCAGCGCGTTGATGATCTCCGGACGGACCGTCCGTGAAACGGGGCTGGCCACCGGCCCATCGACGTCGAGCAGCAGGCCCATCGGAGCAGAAACAGGTACGGAGGAAGTCACCGCCCCAGTATCCGGCGAACTGCGCGCCCGCACGAAATCGGTGACGGTTCACCAAGACGGTGCTGTGCAGGGTTTCCCCAAGGTCACGAACCGACAATTACAGCCTGCAGCATCCACGCAAGACAGCAAAGGCAAGCGATGACAATCGAGGACATCGCGGCGCCCGGGCGGGATGCGGCTGACCTATTGCCTGGGGAGGCAGCCGATAATCCCAACGGGCTGACGCGGAGAGTATTTGGCATCCTGATCGGTGCCGGCACGGTAGGCGCCGTAGCGGGGTGGACCATAGTGTCCGCAACCGGCGGCACCGAGGAGGTTCCGACGTCGTTCGGTGCCGTTCGCATAGTGGCCGCCGAGCGGCAGGCTCGCCTGGCGGGAACGAACCCGGGCGCCTCCCACGCAGCACACAGCGGAGCGCCGCCAGGATCTGCACTCCAGCCCTTCAACCACACCTGGGGAGAGCATGTGGCCGTGAAGCTCGAGGTACGCAACACCTCGCCGCGGAACGTGCTCTTTGCTGCCGGGCAGCTCCGGCTGATGGTCGGGGAGTCGATCACAGTGACCAACCGCGCCGCGGACGTGCTGAAGGATGTCCTCGCCGCTGGTTCCAGCCGCAACTACTGGATCAGCTACCTGGTTCCCATCGGCGCCACGCGGCTGGCGGGACAGTTCATCGACCCCAGAGGCGGCGAGCCTCTGACCCTTGCCCTTCCGAATATTTCTTTGCGACCCGGCTCCCTGGAGGGCGACCATGCCTGAGCAAGTACCTCCCGAAATCCTCGCCCGGGGCGACCTCCTCAAACTGGGGGCCGCCGCCGGGCTGGGGTTCTCGGCACTCCCGCTGGTCCCGTCGGCACCGCCCCAGCGGACGGCGCGGACACCGCTACCGCTCGCCCTCGCCCCGATCCCCGGCGTGCTGGACCTCTACATCAACGAGGGCTACCTGAAAATGGTGGACGACACCCTCGTCTACCATCGTGGCTTCGGCAGCAGGCCCACCGACGTTGACGACCCCAACCCCAGCCTCCGCATGCCATCCACGGTCATCACTGCGGACGGTGCGGTGGTTCCGAGCCGCAGCTACCCGCTCGGCGCGCCCCTGCCGCCCCGCGGGACACCGGCTCCGTTCAGTCCGGACGCGGCCAACCCCGGCCAGTTCTTCATCTTCCGCGAGTACTGGGCGAGCTTCTTCCCGGAGCGCACCATCATTGCCGAGTGGGGAAGTACCCTTCGCTTCCGGATCCAGAACCGGTTGGGCAAACCCCACACGTTCACGCTGCACGGTGCAGGGCCCGACGGCGGCGACCTCACCACCGGGCCCATAGCCCCGGACGCCGTGGCTACCCTGGAGTTTCCGTGCCCCGAGCCCGGAACGTACATCTTCGCGGACCCCACGAACGCCCCGGTGGAGCGGGTGCTCGGCCTGTTCGGGGTGCTGGTGGTGATGGACCCGGACTGCCGGTGGGATATCGCGACGGACCGGGCCTCGTTCGAACGGCAGTGGGTGTGGATCTGTCATGCGATCGAGCCGCGCTGGGCCGCCCTGGAAGCCGCCGGCCAGACCGTAAATCCCGCACAGCAACGGGCCGTTCCGCGGTACTTCACGCTTAATGGCCGCAGCGGTTTCGAGTCCCTGGGAATCACGTTCGACGACGCCCTCAACCTCGCCAGCGAGGAAGAGACGCTGATCTCCGGTTACCCGAGGCAGCTCGACGTGCGGCAATTCGGGGAGGGATCCGAAGTCGGCACCCTCCGTGGCGGGCAGTTGGTGCGTCTGATCAATCCCGGAATCGTCTTCCACCAGATGCACTTCCACGGGAACCACATCTGGACGGTGCGACGGAACAATGTTGACTGGCCGCGCCATGAGGGCTTTGTCGACGCCGACGGTCACGTGGTGTTGCAGCAGTGGGAAGACGTCGTCGAACTCGAGCCGATGGACCGCAAGGACTGCATCATCCCCATCAAACGGCCGCCGGACGCGATTGATCCCGTGTGGTTCGCACGCACCGGCGACTGGGTCTACCCGATGCACTGCCACGCCGAGCCGACGCAGACCGCCGCCGGCGGCCTCTACCCGGGCGGCCTGGTTGCCCACTGGACCCTCAAAGGCCCCAATTCGGGAGGTGCGGAATGAGTATCTTCAACCGCGGACGCTCCGAGCGGCGATCGGACCGTGACTCCCGCCGATCCGTGCGAGCCGTCGAACGGCAGCAGGAACTCGCTGCGCGGCGCCGACGGGAGGAAGAACGACGACGGGAAGTGGAGCAGCGACGGGAAGCCGAACGTCGTCGGGAAGCCGAGCGACGGCGTGAGACGGAGCGCCGGGAGGCGGCCGAGCGGAAGCGTGAGGAGGAGCGACGGCCCGAGGCCGAGCGACGACGGCAACGGCCCACGCCGTCACCCACGCCCTCACGAAAGCCAAGCCCGACGGCGAAGCCCACAACGCGTAAACCCTCGCCGAGCCCGCGGCCCACGACGGTGAAGCCGACGGCGACCGCCATGCCGTCGCCGTCGGATGGGCCTACCGCAAGCGACAAGTCGAGCGCGACGGCCAAGCCGTCGTCGTCGGCCGCTGCCACCGCCACCGCCACAGCGACGCCGTCCGAGAGCGCCGAACCTACCGAGCCGCCAGCCCAGGCACCGGAAGGAACGCTGAGCCACCGCTTCCGCAGTCAGGTGGACTTCAGTTCGGACCAGCTCGAAGTCAACGACCCCGTCACGGAGTTTCCGCAGACGCCTGCGCTCGCCGTCGAACTCGACTTCCACAGCCGGGACCTGCGCATGGACGACGGCGCCGAATTCGAGATGTGGAGCTTCGAGGACGAACGGTATGAACGCGGTTTTCCGGCACCGTTGCTCCGCCTGGAAGAGGGCAAGGTTTTCCACGCCACGGTTCACCCGAGCAAGGGCCCGCACACCATCCACTGGCACGGCATGGAACCAGATCCCCGTAACGACGGCGTGGGGCACACTTCGTTCGAGGTGGACGGCCGCTACACGTATCAGTTCCAACCGGAGGCCGGGCGGCCAGGCGATCCCAACTACGGGGCCGCCGGCACGTATTTCTACCACTGTCACGTGAATACGCCGCTGCATGTGCAGATGGGCATGTTCGGCCCGCTGGTGATAGACCCCGTGGTGCATCCCGCCTACCCGGTAAGTCCCGGCTCGAGGCGGGCATTCGTGGACGGCCCGGAATACGATATCGATACGGAAGCGCTGCTGACCCCTTACTCGCTGGACCCGCGGTGGCATGAAATGAACCACGCCGAAGGCCTCTCGGGGGAGGACGCCGGACTCAACCGGTTTGAGCCCACACACTTCTACGTGCTTGGCGGCGAACTCGCGAGGCGTCCAGCGGGCAGGGAAAGGGTCTGGAGCCTCTCGCACCTTCGCGCGAATGTTGACGGCGGCCCACGCAAACCGACGCTGCTGCGCACGGTCAACGGCAACTACCTACCGAACACGATCTACTTCACGGATGCGACCGGAGCTGAGGTAAAGATCGCGGAACTGATCTCGCACGATGGCAGGCCCTTCCGCGACACGTCCATGCCCGGGCAGCCCTCGCCAACCTGCGCACAGTCCGGCTACCCGCTGCACACCAGCCGGCTCGCCTACGGCGCGGCCGAGCGTTACGACATGCTGCTGCACCCCAAGACGCCCGGGCAGTACTTCCTGCGGATCGAATGGGAGGACTGGATCACCGGCCGGATCATGGCTACCCGCACTATTCCGATCACGGCCTCCTGAGGCTTTCGGCGTAACCTTTTGGCCACGACAGGTGGGCGCGCGGACACGTACGTTCCCTTGCGGCAATATCTTGCCTAGGCTGTATTGGTGATCTTCAAAGCAGTCAGTGACGGACGCCCCTATCCCGACCACGGACACGTGACCCCAAAGGACTGGGCCAACGTCGCCCCACGTCAGGTTCGGCTGGATGAACTTGTCACCACCAAAACCACCCTCGACCTCGAGGCTCTGCTTGCAGAAGATTCGACGTTCTTCGGTGATCTCTTCCCGCACGTGGTGCAGTGGAATGACACCCTGTACCTGGAGGACGGCCTCCACCGCGCAGTCCGCACCGCGCTTCACCAGCGCACAATCCTGCACGCACGCGTGCTCGTGATCGATGGCTAGGAAACCGAAGCAGAAGCCTGTCCGGTCCAAGAAGAACCCGATCGAATGGCATGGCCACCGGATAGTCACCGAGAATGACCTCGACACAGTATTTGCCGACGACGGCAACGTGGAACGCCCGCACATCTACATGCGCAGGCTCAGGCACGGTGTGGTGTTGGTCCTACTGGTGGGGCTGTTAACTGCAGCAGTCCTGTTTGCGTTGGCATTGGCTCGCGGCGACATTCAGCTCACCGCCAACGAGCCCAGTTCTGAACCCGCCGCCGCTTGCCCGGGCGGCCCCTTTGACCTGGTTGACCCTGCGACTGTCACTGTGAACGTCCTGAACAGCACGAGCATTGAGGGCCTGGCCGGCAACGGCGCCGCGGCACTCGAAGAACGCGGCTTCACCGTAGGGGCCATCGGGAACCGTTCGGTTGTCCGCAGCAACATGACCGCCATTGTGATCTCCGGTCCCACAGGTTACGCACCGGCGTTCACCCTGCAGAGGATCATTCCCGGGTCGGTATACGTGGAGGACGATCGCACGGAAGCAACCGTCGACGTCGTACTCGGATCGGAATATGAGGCACTGGTGCCCGCCGAGGAAGTCAACCCCGAACCGGGTGGTTTGGTCTGTGAGTTGCCCTCTACCGCCAGCGCAACGCCGGAGGGCTAAGTCACCCCATGTATCGAGTCAGCAGAAATAGCTGATCTATCGCGAGATTTCAGCTATTTCTACTGACTCGAATGTGGAGGGCTACCGCTGCAGCGCAGGTGCAGGGAGCCTGCCGGCGCAGAGATGCCGACCGTACGCGGGAAGCGTCAGGAACTCCGGGAACTCATCGCCAAGGGCCACCTCTTCGAAGAGCCGGCGGGCGTCGTCGAACCGGTCCTCGTCGAAGCGGGGCAGCCGCCCGAACTCCTCCTCCAACAGCTCCGACACCCATTTGCGCGTAACGATCTCGCCCGTGTCCGTCACGGCGTGAACGTGGATCCACTGCCAGATCTGCGAGCGGGAGATCTCTGCGGTCGCGGCATCCTCCATCAGGTTCTTCAGCGTCACCGCACCGTTTCCGCGCAGCCACGTCTCAAGGTAGCGCACGCCGACTTCCAGGTTGGTGCGGACTCCTGCCTCAGTGATCAGTCCCTGCGTGCCGGTGAGGTCCAGGAGGGCGCGGTCATCAGGAACGACGTCGGTGCGTTGCTTCTTCAGCTGGTTCGCCCGGTCGCCAAGAACGACGTCGAACACGGCCTTCGCCGCCGGCACCAGGTCCGGATGGGCCACCCAGGAGCCATCGAAACCGTCTGAGGCCTCGCGCATCTTGTCCGTGTGCACCTTTTCGAGTGCGACGGCGTTGGCCGCTTCGTCGCGCCGGTTCGGTACGAATGCTGACATGCCTCCGATGGCATGTGCCCCGCGTCGATGGCACGCCCGTACCAGCTGCTCGGTGTAGGCGCGCATGAAGGGTGCGGTCATGGTCACCATGGTGCGGTCCGGGAGGACGAAACGCGGTCCGCGGAGGCGGAAGTTCTTGATGATGGAGAAGATGTAATCCCAGCGGCCGGCGTTCAGGCCGGAGGAGTGCTCGCGCAGTTCGTAGAGGATCTCCTCCATCTCGAACGCAGCGGTGATGGTCTCAATCAGCACCGTCGCACGGATAGTCCCGCGTGGGATGCCGAGGATTTCCTGCGCCTGGATGAAGACGTCGTTCCACAGCCGGGCCTCGAGATGGTTCTCCAGTTTGGGCAGGTAGAAGTACGGTCCGCGTCCCTGTTCGATGAGGGTGCGGGCGTTGTGGAAGAAGTGGAGCCCGAAATCTACGATGCCACCGGAGACAGGTTCGCCGTCGATCAGCAGGTGCTGCTCCGGCAGGTGCCAGCCGCGGGGGCGCAAAACTACGGTGGGCAACTTCTCGCCCAGCCGGTACTCCTTGCCCTCCTCGGTGGTGAAATCGATGCGGCGGTTCAGGGCGTCCTGCAGGTTCAGTTGTGCGTTGATGACGTTGGACCAGGTGGGCGTCAAAGAGTCCTCAAGGTCCGCGAGCCACACGTTCGCGCCCGAGTTCAGGGCGTTGACGGTCATCTTCCGGTCAACGGGGCCGGTGATCTCCACCCGGCGGTCCTCCAGGCCGGGAGCCGGCGGCGCAACCTGCCAGCCGTCGTCGTTCCTTATGTGCGCGGTATGGGGCAGGAAACCGGGATCCTCGCCGCGGGCGATGCGGCTGCGGGTTTCCCGCCTGCGCTGCAGCAGCTCCTGGCGGCGTGGCTCGGCTGCGGTGTGGAGCCGGCGGAGGAACTCAAGCGCTTCGGGGGTGAGGATCTCGTGCTGGCGGGGGATCGGCGGTGCGGTCAGTGTGATGCCGTTGATGTTCATGAGGTGCTCCTGGGTCTATGTCATCGAGTTGGCAGGACACGCCGTGAAAGGGTGCCCATAAAAGGTGTGTCCTGCCAACTCGACGGGGAAGGGTTTAGTGGAACTGCTGCGACTCGGTGGAGCCGGCCAGGGCGAGGGTGCTGCCGGTGGGATTGAGGGCGCTGGCTACCTGGTCGAAGTAGCCGGTGCCGACCTCCCGCTGGTGCCTGGTGGCGGTATAGCCGCGTGCTTCGGCGTCGAACTCGCGCTGCTGGAGGTCCACGTAGGCGCTCATGCCGTCGGTGGCGTAGCCGTGTGCGAGGTCGAACATCGAGTAGTTCAGGGCATGGAAGCCGGCGAGGGTGATGAACTGGAACGTGAAGCCCATGGCGCCGAGCTCGCGCTGGAACTTGGCGATCGTCGCGTCGTCCAGGTGCTTGCGCCAATTGAACGACGGCGAGCAGTTGTAGGCCAGCATCTGGTCCGGGAACTCGGCCTTCACGGCTTCGGCGAAGCGCCGTGCCAGGTCAAGGTCCGGCGTTCCGGTTTCCATCCAGATCAGGTCCGAGTAGGGTGCGTAGGCGTGGGCCCGGGCGATGCACGGCTCAATCCCGTTACGCACCTCGTAGAACCCTTCAGGAGTGCGGCCGCCGGTGAGGAACGGCCGGTCCCGCTCATCCACATCGGAGGTGATGAGTGTGGCGGCTTCCGCATCGGTACGGGCCACAATCACTGAGGGAACCCCGGCGACGTCAGCAGCCAGGCGAGCTGCGTTGAGGGTGCGGACGTGCTGCTGCGTGGGAATCAGGACCTTCCCGCCGAGGTGGCCGCACTTCTTCTCGGACGCGAGCTGGTCCTCCCAGTGCACGCCTGCGGCGCCGGCCGTGATCATGGACTTCATCAGTTCGTAGGCATTCAGCGGCCCGCCGAAACCTGCCTCTGCATCGGCGATGATCGGCACCAGCCAGTCCTCCACAGATTGCGTGCCCTCTGCCCATTCGATCTGGTCCGCCCGCAGCAGCGCGTTGTTGATGCGCCTCACCACCTGGGGAACCGAGTTCGCGGGGTAGAGCGACTGGTCCGGGTAGGTCTGCCCGGCAAGGTTCGCGTCGGCGGCGACCTGCCAGCCGGACAGATAGATGGCCTTCAGCCCGGCCTTGACCTGCTGAACTGCCTGGTTGCCCGTCAACGCACCAAGCGCGTGGGTGTATTCGCCGGTTTGCGACTGCGTTGTGAGTTGTTCCCACAGCTTTTCAGCACCGCGGCGGGCCAGCGTGTGTTCCTCCTGGACACGGCCGCGAAGGCGTACGACGTCGGCGGCCTGGTAGTCCCGCCGGACACCTTCCCAGCGTGGATCAGCGGCCCATTCGAGTTCGAGTTCGCGGGCTGTGGTGCCTGGATTGTTGGCTTCCTGCGTCATTGCATTTCTCCTTCCGGGAGGCTTGTCGCCTGTGTCATGTGTGCTGGTGGAATCAACAATTCTGCATTTCGGGAAGCTTCAATAGTGCTTGGGTCTGGAAAGAAACGCGATTCTTCGCGTATCGTCAAGAAATGACGACTTCCAGCTGGACCCGTACTCGCCAGCCTGAAAACGAATCAGAGCCTCAAGGCCAGGACGCCATCAGCCTCGGCCGTCGCATCCGGCATCTGCGCAAAAGCCGCCGCATGACCCTCGAGGAGCTTGGCGCCGTCGTCGGAACCGCCCCTTCCCAGCTCTCCCTGATGGAAAACGGAAAGCGGGAGCCGCGGCTTGGGATGCTGCAGTCCCTGGCCAAGGCACTGGAGGTCAGTGTTGACCAGTTGCTTGGCGCGGAACCGCCCAGCCGGCGCGCGGCGCTGGAGATTGCGCTGGAACGCGCCCAGCGGGGTCCGTTGTACGAGTCGCTTGGGCTGCCAAAGGTCCGGACGTCGGCGCGGCTGCCGATGGAGGCGCTTGAAGCGCTTGTCGGGCTGCAGGCGGAACTGGAACGCCGCATGAACGAGCAGGTGGCCACACCCGAGGAAGCGCGCCGCGCCAACGCCGAACTGCGCGCAATCATGCGGCGGCAGAACAACTACTTCCCTGACATAGAGGGCGAGGCGCAGAAGGTCCTGGCCTCTGTTGGGCACACCAGCGGGCCTCTGTCACAGCACCTCATCGCGGATATTGCTGAGCATCTCGGGTTCACGCTGCACCACGTGAGCGACCTGCCGCATTCCACCCGCTCGGTGACGGACCTGAAGAACCGGCGCATCTACCTGACCCAGTCGCAGCGGACGGACCATGACCCGCGCTCCGTACTCCTCCAGGCGCTGGGCCACTACGTGCTGCAGCACGGGACGCCCGAGAACTACCGGGAGTTCCTCCGTCAGCGCGTTGCGACCAACTACTTTGCGGCCGCGTTGCTGCTCCCCGAGAAGGCGACGGTCGAGTTCCTGCAGGCCGCCAAGGCGCGGAAGGAAATTGCCGTCGAGGACGTACGGGACGCCTTCGCCGTCTCCTACGAGACGGCTGCCCACCGCTTCACCAACCTCGCAACCGAACACCTAGGGATCCCGACGCACTTCCAGAAGACGCATCAGAGCGGCATCATCTACAAGGCCTACGAGAACGACGGCGTGACGTTCCCGCAGGATCACACCGGCGCCATTGAGGGCCAGCCGTCGTGCAGGAAATGGACGTCGCGGGTTGTCTTCGACGTACCTGACCGGTTCTCTGCGTACAGCCAGTACACCGATACACCCAGCGGCACCTACTGGTGCACGGCCCGTACCGAGCGGGCCGCCGCCGGCGAGTTCTCGCTCAGCGTCGGTGTGCCGTACGCACACGTGAAGTGGTTCCGCGGTCGCGAAACCACCATCCGTGGCGAGTCCCGCTGTCCGGACGAATCGTGTTGCAAGCTGCCGCCGTCGTCGTTGGCCGAACAATGGTCAGGCTTCGCCTGGCCCAGCGCCCGAGCCCACTCGCACCTGCTGGCGGCTATGCCGCCCGGCGCCTTCCCCGGCGTCGACGAAACCGAGGTTTACTCCTTCCTCCAGGCTCATTCAGGTTAGGGTGGGACGCGCCATGCTGTTTGCCAATGACACCGAAGAGGGCCTGCGGAGCGCTGCGGCTCTGGTGAATACCGACGACGACGACGGCGAGCTCCTCCCCGACGTCGGCGCGCTTCAGGATTTCGCGCGGGAGTGGAACTGGACCGGCAATCTCGCACTGGATGAGTCGGAGCTTGACGCTGTCCGGGCGCTGCGGCCCCGGCTGCGCTCGCTGTGGCACGGCGATGAGGATTTCGTGGTGGAGTCGGTGAACGGGTTGCTGCGGGAGTTCAACGCGCTGCCGCAGTTGGTCCGCCACGATCACTGGGATTACCACATCCATGCCACGCCGTTGGAGGCGCCGCTGTCCGCGCGGATGGCCGTCGAGGCGGCGATGGCGTTCGTGGACCTGGTGCGAAGCAATGAGCTCGGGCGGCTACGGATCTGCGCTGCGGAGGATTGCAGCGCCGTGGTGATTGACTTGTCGAAGAACCGTTCCCGGCGCTTCTGTGAGTCCGGGTGCGGTAACCGGGCAGCGGTGGCGGCGTACCGGGCGCGTCAGCGGGCTTCCGCCTAGAGCATTAACTGTTTCTGCCCACCGAGCCTTTCGACTCGGTGGGCAGAAACGCTATTCAGTTACTACGGGTGGACCGGATCAGTCGATCGAACCGGGGGCGCAACCGCCGTTGTCATCTACGTAGTCGAGCAGGCGGATCATGAACGCAGCCATCTGCTCACGGGTGACCTGGACGTACGGACGGAATTCCGTCCGGCCGTTCTCCTCCCAACCGAATGAGATACCTGCTTCAGACATCCACGAAACTTCCTTTTCGAAGACGAAACCACGAGGGATGTCGTCGAACGGGCTGTCAGTGCCGTCGTAGGCACGGGCAACCGGGATGTCGCAGTACTCACTTGCATACCGATACATGAACGCTGCCATGACATCGCGGTTGACGGCGGTCAGCGGCCGGTAGGTCGGTAGACCATTTGGCTCAACGTAACCGTTGGACAGGTCCGCCGATTCCATCCACGTCATTTCCTTGTAGAAGAACGCCGTGTCAGCACCCGGATCCGCCGGACCGTTGAGGTCGGCGAAGGGGGACTTCCCCGGAGCGGCGAAGATGCCGACGTCAGCGAAGCGGTACATGAATGCTGCCATCACGTCGCGGTTCACGGGTTCGAACGGCCGGAACGTGAAAGTTCCGTTCGCCTCAGAATAACCGTCGGTGATTGCGAGCTGCTCGAGCTGCACGATGGAATCGCGGTGATCAGCCCGTGCGATGTCGGTGAACTTCTTCTGGCCGACCTGGATCGGAACGATCTCCTCTTTCGCGCCCGATGGGTTGTGGTGGTGCAGCAGCAGGATGTTTTCCTTGGCTACCCCACGGTCACGGGTTACACCAATCGATGCTCCATCGGCGTCAATGAACGAGGTCTCGGCGCCGGTAGCTCCGGCGAACCAGAGGCTCGGATCAGTGATGTTGAAATCGATCCACTCGGTTGCGTCGACTTCGCCAATGCTGTCACCTTCGGTGTTGACGGTGAAGCTGCTGATAGTGCGCACCTTGTACTGGATGCTATTGGTGCTGCCCAGTTCCAACCCGAGGGTCGCCACCGGGATCGGGATTGTGATCACGTTGGTGTCGAACGTGTTGGTGTCCGTTGCACCGTCTACACCGTTGGCCGGGACGAGCGTGAGGCCGGTGGCGTTTCCTTCGGCGTCAAGAGCGGAAACCAGGAACAGGTCCAAATCCACGGGCGGTTCACGGAAAGACTGCACCAGGAAGTCCGGCACCTCGTCATTGTTCGTGTCGAGCTCCACCGTGAAGTTAAGAGTTCCTGTAGGTACAGACCAGTTGTCCCAGGTGCTGATTCCGATGTTGAGAATGCCATCAGCGGGGTCCCCACCTGCTGCCAGAATTCCCGGCACGGTGGATGCAGCGCCAACTGCCTTCAGGTCCAGCGCGTTCAGCGAATCCAGCGGCAGGCCGGTGAGGCGTCCACTTTCCTCACCCAGAACGAACGGTGAAACGAGCGACGTGTAGGACGTCATCTCGCCCGGAGCGCCACCCTGTGACAGGCCACGGCCTGAAAGAGTCAGCAGTTCCTCAAGGTCAGAGCCATTCAGGTACTGGACCCGGGGCTCGGCCGACATATCGGAAGCAGGCTTGGGCGCAGCGTGAACCGGAACGCGCAGGGTGTTGGTGGTTGCACTGGTGAGCTCCACGCGACCGGAAGCCTGTGCAATGTATTGCCGGGTCACATCCAGGTCCGGTTCAAGGGACGTGATGGTGTGCGTGACTTCGGCTGCAGGATCGATTGCCTTCACCATCGCGGCCGGGTCAGCGATCGTCATGGTGATGTCGAACTCGACGGTTTCACCACCGTTGACGGTGATCGGCTGGTCTGGAACATCAATGACCACCCCCGGGATTTCCGTTGCGGCCAGGTACTCCGCGGTGTAGGTATGCGGCTGATCCGAGTAGTTCCGGACGCTGATCTTGCGGGTAGCGCTGTAAGCATCTGCGCCGATCTCAACGACACCGAAGTTCACTGTCACCAGGGCGGCATCCTCGGAATCGTAGGCGATAGCATCAGTGCCGACGGCGTTCAGCGCGTTGACCCGTCCCGAACCTGTGCGGTTCGGTGCGTACGCCACGTCGCCCCCAGCCTCCACCGTGACGTCCGCGGTCGCCGTGTTCATGATGGCGTTCTTGACCTCGTAGGCATTGAACTCGGTGGCTGCGTAAACGAGGGCAGCAATGCCGGCCACGTTCGGGGCTGACATTGACGTTCCGGTCTTCACCGAGCCGCCGTTACCGGTGCCAACCGCGACGGAACCAATCTGTGTGCCGGGTGCAGCGACGTCGGGCTTAACCACACCGTATGAACCGTGGACTCCACGTGACGAGCTGGGGTTCAGCGTATCGAGAGCGTTGGATGGCCCAGAGGAAGCGGCGATGTATTCCGGGTTGAGCTGAACCTGCAGCTCACCCGTGGCAGCTTCAGCGCGGAGGCGCTCAGAAGACTCGCGGTTGAACTGGGCGCCCGGGATGCTGTCGTTGCCTGCGATACCGGCGTCGAACACGTCGCGGGGCGAATCGAGGATTACGCCCGCGCCGCCACCTGCCTCAACGTTGTCGAAGCGGACACCGGAGCCACACGGGAACGCGCCGTCCTCTTCCCACTGCAGCCAAACCCATTCACCGTCGAAGGTGCCGGGAGCGAACGCCTCGCAACCAAACCTGTTGGCTTCCGGCGCCAGCACAACGGTCCCGTTGAGCTGATCTTCGGTAGCTGCCTGGTAGTCGAAGTTGACGCTGTACTGGCCGGATGCGGGACCTTCTGTGGCCTCTGCGGGCGGGGCCAGGATGTCAATGCGATCCAGCGTGATCTGTGAGCCGATGCTGTTGGCAACGGTCAGCGCAGACTTGGCGCTACCAGGGGTGCCGCCGATGTCGTAGATGTCGCCGTCGTTGCCGGAGGAGACCACGGAGAGCACGCCCTGCGCGGTCAGGTTGTTGAGGATGTCAACTTCGGGATCATCGGGGATAGGGAAGTTCGAGCCCAGCGACATGTTTACAACATTCGAACGGTCCTCGAAGTTTCCGTCACCGTTGGGATCGAGCACCAAGTCGAGTGCTTCACCGACAACAAGGCTGGAGCCGGCGCAACCGAAGACGCGCAGGCTGACAATCTGGGCCTCAGGGGCCGTGCCTGGGCCGATGCGCATGTCGTTGACGGCGTCTTCCGTCAGGGTCGAGTAATCGCCCTCGAAGGTGTTGCCTTCGGAGTCGACGCCATAGCCGGCGGCGGTGCCGGCAACGTGGGAGCCATGGCTCTGGCAGTCGATCGGGTTGGCATCGGGCATCGGGGTGGGCTGGTAAGGGAACGGCTCGGCGCCGCCGGGGTCTGCGTTGTAGGTGTCGCCAACAAGATCCCAACCGCCTACGTACTTGGCTTCGTCGTACCAATCGGTATTAGGCGGCGTCTCGGGCGTGTTCGCGACAGCAGCGCTCGCGGCGTCAAACGTCGCGATGTCGCCAGGGCCGCCAAAGCCGGCGTGGGTGTAGTCGACGCCGGTGTCGATGATCGCGATGGTTACGCCGTCGCCGGTTTCGCCCAGGTCGCCTGCCCAGGTGTTGAGGGCCTCGGTGTCGATGACGCCACCCTTGTTGGTGGGCACCTTCGGCGTGAGGCGGCTGATCTTGACGACGTCGGGCCGTGCGGCAAGCGCGCGGATTGCCTCAACATCGCCCTGCACTGCAACACCGGGAATGGTGTTGGAGGTCACGTACAGTTCCTTGCCGGAAACCGCAGCAACAACCTCCTTGGCTTTGGCTTGCGTGGCTTCGCGGATCTTCTTCACGTCGGCGCTGCGGTCTTCCGGAGCCTTCCGGCCACTCTGGACCGCGTCCGACTGCGTGCGTGCAAAGGCACCTTCGCCTTCGAACTGCACGAAGACCGCAACATCACCGGCAGCCTTGTTCAAATTTTCACTGATTTTGAGACCAGGCGGGAGCGTCTTCAGCTCAATGCCCTCAGCAGTCGGTGCGCCGTCCGGCGCTTCAACCGCTGAAGCCGGCGCCCACATGCTGGAAGCCAGGACAAGACCGGTCAGCGAAGCCAACACAGCCTTTCCTGAATTCCGGCGGTATGACTTGCTCATGCTTCTCCTTAGTAAGGATGAGTCAAGGCCGCCCCGCCGAGTTCTATGTTTAGCCCCCCGCAGCGCTGCTGACACGGCCGAGACGCGTGTGAGTGAGGTTCCCTGGTTTAGATTGGGTGCCAGCAGCTGTGCAGGACCCTTCGCGAGTTCTGCACGATTACCAGCTTTCTGTGTTACGTGTCACAAGTCAACGAATTGGACATAGTTTCCTCAGCGAAGCATGAGATTTCACTGCGAGAAGTGTGTGTCCGTGGGCCGGAGGGTTGAGCTGAAGCTAGGCGCCGGCTCGTGCGCTACCCTGCCAAACGGCGTCGAACGGGGCATGCGAACTGACCCGGTTACGGATGCTTATCGTCACGAATTCCTTTGCCGTGCGGGCCGCTGCCAAGGGAGCGGCGCCCTTCGCCAGTTCAGCGGCGATGGCTGCCGCCAGCGTGCAGCCTGCGCCACTTACCGCAACGTCGCCCACCTTCGGTGCGCTGAGAATGTCCATGGTCTCGCCGTCGTAATAGACGTCGAGCGCGTGCTCCCCTTCCAGCCGCACGCCACCCTTGGCGAGTACGACGGCGCCGCTCGCCTCGTGAATGCGCCGCGCCGCTTCCTTCAGATCCTCAAGTGAACGGATCTGAATGCCGGAGAGGGACTCGGCTTCAAAATGGTTCGGCGTGACGAAGGTGGCAAGCGGCAGGATGTTTGCCTTCAGGGCCTGATCGGTGTCGAGGGCCGCTCCCGGTTCCTGGCCCTTGCAGATCAGCACCGGGTCCAGCACCACGTTTTCCCACTCCTGGGACTTCAGGGCGGCCGCCACTGTGTCGATGGTCTGGGGTGTGCCGAGCATGCCGATCTTGACGGTGCGGATGTCGTGGCAGGACTGGATGGCCTCAAGCTGGTCAGCGATGACTTGAGCGTCGACGGGCACAAAACGGTGGTTCCAACTGTCCTTCGGGTCGAAGGAGACGATGCACGTCAGCGCCGCGATGCCATAGGTGCCCAGTTCCTGGAACGTCTTCAGGTCCACCTGTGCGCCGGCACCTCCGGTAGCCTCGGAGCCCGCGATGGTCAGGGTGATAGCTGGTGAGTCAGTAGCCATGGCACCAGTCTGCCCGACGCTTCGCGGGTGGCGCCAACGGGTTTTATCTTGCCCGGCCCTCGCGCAGCATCGCGACGGACTTCCCGATCCGGGCAGCACGGGTCTCCGGCTTCTTCGCGCCCGTGACCTGCAGGGTGTGCCAGCTCTTGTTGCTGTAGGAGAGGGTCTCCCAGAACGCTTTCGCTGCCGGGTCGTTGTTCAGTGCATCAGCGAAGTCTTCCGGAACGTCTACTTCGCGGGGTGCGGTGTCGAGTTCAAGGTCGACGTCGTACACCTCACCTACCGTGACTCCCGACTCCTTACGCCGGTCTGCGCTCATCCCAAACAAGTATCGACCGCCCATCGACGCTATGGATGTACGGAACACGTACCCGTTGACCTTGGCCTCGATCTTGGGATGCTTTCCGCCGCCAAGTTCCTCGACCACGTCCTCCGGGACCTCGAAGCCGGCTGTGTTCTTGCCGGAAGATTCGAGTTCAGCGCGAAATCTCATGGGTACCCCTGGATCCTGTTTCTTCGTTCTACCCGTTGATGGATGCAGGCTACTCCGCGGGATGCTTGATTGTCGCGGGTTTCGCCGGGTGAACGGTGACAAACCGGCACACGCTGACGCGTCCGATGGCGGCGGCCGCCCCAACGATCAGACCGGTCCCAACAGCCGCAATCCCAAGACCCGCCAAGAGCAGGATGAGCGCAGTGATCAACGTGAAAGCGGCGAGGAAAACGAGCACGTGGAGTCCCTGACTTGCGACCGGGCGAAGGGCAAGTCCGAGTGCCAGCGCAATGAAGCACCCAAGTGCAGCAATTGGAAGGCCTAAGAGGCCGCTCAGCAGGAACATCATGAAGGCTGCGTAGGGGTGTCCGTCTCCGAGCAAGGCTCCCATTAGTACCGCCAGTTGAAGGTGAGTTAGCGCTGTTCCGACGATGAGCGCCTTCGGGGTGAAAGTCACGCGGTGCGCACCGCCGGCTCCGGTGTAGCGCGCGGCCAGCCGCGCGTCGTCGTCGTACTGGTTCTGGGAAGCGCTCATGCCTTGGCGTTCTTGATGAGTTGGACGACGTCGTCGACTATTTTCCGCACCACCGGCAGACGCGACAGGATGACCAGTTTGGCGATGAGTGGCGCCGCGTTGTCGATGAGGCGGCGGGTGCGTTGCTGGTTGGGGGAGCGGTCGTAGACCCAGAAGAGCGTCACGCCCATGTAGACGAGCCAGAGGAGTTCGGGAAGGTCCGCACGGATGGCCATGGGTGGCTGCGGACGGGCGGTGGTAACTGCCTGGTTGAAGAGGGCGATCGACTTGGCCCGTGCGACGGCCGAATCGCTGCTGAATGGGCTGAGGTTCGACGACGGCTGGATGGCGACGCTGATGAAGTTCGAACCGAAGTCGTGGTACGGACCCATGACGTCGACTCCGGTCTGCAGGATGACGCGGAGATGTTCACCCAGGTTCTGTCCCTCGCGCAGGAGGGGGAGGGATTTGCTGCGGTGCTCGTCCTGGAGGGATTGGTAGAGCTCCTGGACGAGGTCGTCTTTCGAGGTGAAGTAGTAATAGGCGTTTCCGGTGGATACGCCGGCTTCCTTCGCGATGGTGCGCATGGTGGTTTTGTCGTAGCCCTGTTCGCGAAACAGCTTGAGGGCGGTGGCGACAAGCCTGCTGCGGGTCGCTTCGCTCTTCTTCTGGGGCATCACGGGCTCCTTTTTGAACGTGTTCAGTTTAGTGTAGTCCTAGTTTCTGAACGTGTTCAAAATTGACTCTCCAATAGGTGACCGTTTCGGGGCTCAAAGAGTCACATATTGAAGAATCGATGCGGGATGGCCCTGCGTGGGATAATGGATGGCGCCCGGGGGCAGCCGGGCGCCAGTGCTAATACAGCGGGCCTTTCGATGAGGCTGCGCGAACCACTTCAATGAATGAGAACCTCATGACTCAACTGCAGGAACATGCCCGCGCCCGTTACGCGACCGTAGGCAGCGCAAACTTTTCGATCATGCTGGCGGTGCTTGCCGTCGTCGTCATCCTGTCCAATATCGGTGCGTCCAAGGGCGTGGTGATCGGTCCGATCATCGGAGACTTCAGCATCATCACCGACGGCGGTTTCTTCCTGTTCCCGCTGGCGTACGTTCTTGGCGACGTGATCAGTGAGGTGTACGGGTTCAAGGCGGCGCGGCTCGGGATCATCGTGACGTTCGTGCTCTCGGTGTTCGCCTCGCTGGTGTTCGGGATCATCATCGCCTTGCCCGGGTTCGATGACGATTTCGGCCTGGCCAAACAGGAAGCGCTCGAATTGGCGCTGGGGCCGGTGCCGTTGATCGTGCTGGCGTCGCTGCTCGGTTTCCTGGTTGGGCAGACGCTGAACTCCCTGGTGCTCGTGCGGATGAAGTCCAGGTTCGGCGAGCGGAGCCTGTGGGCACGGCTGATGGCCTCGACGGGTGTGGGCGAGTTCGCGGATACCCTCATTTTCTGCGCAATCGCTGCGTCCGTCATCGGCATCACCGACTTCCCGACGTTCCTGAACTACCTCTTCTTCGGGTTCGTGTACAAGACGCTGGTCGAGGTGCTCCTACTGCCGGTAACGACGACGGCGATCCGCTGGGTGAAGCGGCGCGAGCCGTCCTACGCGCGGTAGCGCCGCACCGTCCCAACGGATCCGTTGTCTCCCCGCAGGTTCAGGTGTTTCGATGAGCCTCCGTTTGCGGTTAGGCAGCGGATTCGTTGGTTCTGTGCTGTGCCCGATGGAGTGCTCGGACGATGCGAGGCTTCAACTCCCGTTCGTTTGCCAGATCCCCCCACTCGATACGCAGAATGGTCCAGCCCTCTTCCATCAGTGCCTTCTCCCGGCGTCGTTCCTGGAAGATGGCCTCGTCTGTAGGGCGGTAATCGAAGTATTTGATCTTCCCGTCGAACTCGAGGGCGAGTTTCCACTCCTTCTACGCAAAATCGAGTCGGTGCTCACCGTTGCGGGTGAGCACTTTCTCCTGCTGCGTAGGGAGGGGAAGGCGCATGCGGCGAATGAAGTGGAGTGTGCGCGTCTCGCCGGGTGATTCCGAGAGGGGTGAAGCGTTCTCGAATACGTGCCGCGCGTTCGCGACGTTCTTATGACCGGCGAGAGTATTCACTGTGGAGAGCATGGCAGCGTGGCTCGCGCCCTTGCTAAGGGCATGTTCTGCAACGATCAATGCTGGCTCGTAAGGCAGTATGCGAGAACAGTCGACTGCCGTCTGCTCAAGAGTTGTGACCGGCAGGCCGTAGCGCTCAGTGGTCGATCCTTCCGGAAGCAGGGCAGTGTGAGGCACGACGTCGACGGCGTTGCCTCTGCGGGAGGCCTTGAACCGTTGCGTGAGATGGATCAGCGAATCTGCCCTCCACAGACTGAGTCCGTGCAACCGAGCCGCTGTCGTGTGGCTGTAGGTGAGCATCCCGGAAGCACTGGGAAGTGAAGTATGGTGATGGACGAATATCCGCAGCAACTCCTGGCGCGAAGGAGAGAGAACGTTCCAGAATTCAGCAGGAACGTAGCCGCCGCGTCTCACGCGAATAAGCTTGCCGTCAGCGACCAGACGGGCGATCTTGCGTGAATCCATTCCGTCGCGTTGCAGATCGGCGGCACGCCACAGGGGGATGGTGGGCAAGCTCAGCGGAGATTCTTCGTTCATGAGAAACAGGATGACCTGCACACCCGGTCGAGGAAGTTCTTTCACGGCGTATGTGGAGAACTCGCCGGAAACAGCTACTTGGTGGAGGAGAGGTGACCTGCAGCTAACCCGCGGATCCGTTGAATCTACGCGGGCGGGGTTGCATCGATGGCACTCCGTACGCGCAGAGGGAACGGATCCGCGGTTTAGGTGCGCCGGGCGACCGCCGGACTGTACCGGGAGGCCCGGGAGGTAGCGGCTCTACCGGGAACTCGCGTAGTAGCGCCCCAGCACCTCCGCCTTCAGGTCGAAGTACGTGCCGTCCTCGATGGCGGCGCGGGCGTCGTCGACCATCCGGATAACGAACCGCTCGTTGTGGATCGAGATCAGCGTCGCCGAGATCATCTCCTTCGCCTTGAACAGGTGGTGAATGTAGGCCCGCGTGTAGTGGGTGCAGGTGTAGCAGTCGCAGCCCTCCATGAGAGGCGTGAAATCGCGCTTGAACCGGGCGTTGGACAGGTTCCACCGTCCATCCGGCACATAAAACGCGGAGTTACGGGCCACACGCGTGGGGGAAACGCAATCGAACGTATCCGCACCGTTTTCGATCCCGGTGAACAGGTCATCCGGCTCCGAGATACCGAGCAGATGCCGGGGCTTGGCCTCAGGCAATTCATCAGCGCACCACCCTAGGATTGTCCCCAGATTTTCTTTCTCCAATGCCCCGCCAACCCCGAAGCCGTCGAAGTTCATCGCCCCAAGATCCCGCGAAGCCTTGCGTCGCAGATCCTCATACTGGGCGCCCTGGATCACGCCGAACAGCGCCTGGTAAGGCTTTCCGGCGCGGGAAACCGTCAACCGCTCGTGTTCAGCGATGCACCGCTCCGCCCACAGCCGGGTCCGCTCAAGCGATTCCTCCTGGTACCCGCGCGAGTTCATCAGGGTGGTGAGTTCGTCGAACGCGAACATGACGTCCGCCCCGAGCTGATGCTGTACCTGCATGGAGATCTCGGGTGTGAACCTGTGCCGATCACCGTTGAGGTGCGAGACGAACCACACGCCGTCGTCGTCGATGTGTGCCAGCCGCTCTTTGCCGGCCGCCACGCGGTCGTCGGCCCCCGCGTGCTCGGAAGCCGCAGCCGAGTCCATGGTGATGACCTTTTTGAACCCGGACCCCAGGCTCATCACCTGGAACCCGCCCGAGTCCGTGAACGTAGGCCCATCCCAGTTCATGAATTTGCCCAGGCCGCCGGCCTCGTCCAACACGTCCGCTCCGGGCTGCAGGTAGAGGTGGTAGGCGTTGGCGAGCAGCGCCTGCGCACCTGCCTCTTTCATCGACTCAGGCAGCACCGCCTTGACGGTGGCCTTGGTCCCGACGGCGATGAATGCCGGCGTCCGGATCTCGCCGTGCGGCGTACGGATGGTCCCGGTACGCCCGTGAAGCCCGGCGGCAGCGGGCACCGTTTCGCCTAGCCGCTTACCGATGGAGAAGGAAAAATCTGATTGTGGCACCCGCTCATTCTGCCAGCCCTCCACGCGGGCACTCACCAAGCCAACGACGACGACGGCGCGCGCAGGCTTGGCGCTCGGCGCGCAGCCCCGCCCAGCCCGCAGGGCCTACAGCTCGGACGTCAGCAACGGCTCCGATGACGCGTAGGAGGCTTGCCGGAAGTCTTCCCAGCCGTCCCAGATGTCCCGAAGAGCCCGTGCGCCCAGGCCGTAGGTCGTGACGGTCACCATGCTGGAGCCGCCCTGGTCAGCGACGATCACCAGGCCCTCGCCGTGGTCGGCATACTCGGACACCGTCAGGCCCAGTTGGTTCTCTGTGCGAAACCACACGGTTCCGTTCAGCTCATGACCGTTGGGCAGTGTCAGTGAGTAGGAGTCGCCGGGCTGCTGCAATTGCTCGGCATTCAGCTTCCCGATGATCGACTCATCGGAGGCAGGCTCGCCCGAGAAGTATGCGGTGCGCCGGGTCGCCGAGGGGTGGCGTTCCAGGGCGAACCGGAGCTGCTGCAGGAACGTGACCCAACCTTCGGTGATCGCCTCCTCCGAATCGGCGCGCTCGAGAGTTATCAGCGTGCCGTCCTGGACGGGCTCAATGCGGAAGGTGTCGCCGCCGTCGACAGTCAGGGACTTGTGATCCGGACCCTCAACCACGGACGGCGCGAAGTAGATGGAACGGATCTCCTCATCGAGCCCTTCCGCCTCCCAGCCGAACCATTGCCCAACCAGGCGGGGCTCCCGAAGCATCAGCCAAACCTGGCGGGCGTCTGCATTCAGGTGCACACTGAGCGGATTAGCCCCCTGAACGGGTACGTCACGGGCGGGATGCCGCTCGGTGCTGGACTGTCGGAGGGAATCTGCCGAGTCGCTCATGCGCGCCACTCTACTCCTGGGCCCGGTTCCTAACCAGAGGCGGAAAGTTGATTGTTCAGCGTCCTGATCGCAACGAGTTCATGGCCGATCCGCCGGTCCAGCGCTTCCGCCCCCAGCGTCTCGGACCCGCCGTGCGCCCGAAGGTAGAGCAGCACCGACAACCGCAGTCCGCGCCAATCCTTTTCGACGGCCGGATTACCAGCGGACCGGGCAATCTCCCGGTCGTACAAATTCGGTTCGTTCAGCTGCCGCTGCCTGACCGCTGCTGCAAGTTTGGCCTTCAGCGGGTCAGTCTCGGCGTCGTCGGCGGTTCGCAGGGAGGCGGCGTAGGTCGCGGCGCGGTCGCCGTCGTCGTCGTAAGTCAGATGCGCGGCGAGGGCCAGGCAGCCCTCGATAAGATTCCAGCGGCCGAAGTTGCCGTCAAAGGGCTGGTCCGTCAGGAGATCGCAGACCTTGAGCGCGCTCGGCGCATCCGCGAGATCCACGTAGAGGGTCATGGCGAGGTCGCGGATGTCCTGGAGGTTGCTGCCTGACTTGAAGTTCACGCCCCGGCCCAGGCGCTCGGCCAGCTCGTGGACCCGCGGGCTCTCCGGATGCACGGCAGCGACATGCGCGATCAGGGCCTCCGGCGAACCCTCATCGGCTGTCACCACTTCCTCGCGAGCTTCCGCCTGAATCGTGGATCCGGCTGCTATCCGAAGGGTTTCGCCGCCCTCCAGGGTGGCCAGCACAACGGCCGGCACTCCGAAATCGTCCGGCTCGACGGCGACATCCACCACTTCGCGCGTGCGCTCGCCGTCCGGGAGGAGCAGCCTGCGGCCCGCGCTCACTGCCTCTGCGGCAAGCGGTTGAACCCGTACGGCCACATGGCTGTCGATCATCGAAGAATTCCTACCTCACTGCAGCTAAGACCCCCCGAGTATATAAAGAAACGGTAACGGGTCAGCGGGCCCAGCCGGCGTAGGCCAGCGCCTGCCGGAGCAGGCTGTCCCGGCCGCCGGAGAATTCCGCACTCACTTCCGGGCTCAACGCCTCTTCGGGCGTGAGCCAGGTCAGCTCGAGGGCATCCTGGCGGGGGTTGCACTCGCCGGTAACCGGGATCAGGTAGGCGAGCGCGACGGCGTGCTGCCGGTCATCGGTGAGCCCGGTTTCCGAAGGCGACGGGAAGTACTCGGCGATCGTGAAGGGGACCGGACACGGCGGCAGCTGAGGGAGTGCGAAGGGCCCAAGGTCCTTCTCCAGATGGCGCAACAGTGCAGCGCGGATAGTCTCGCGGTACATGACACGGCCTGATACGAACGTGCGCACCATTTCGCCCTGGTCACTGGCCTGCAGCAGCAGCCCTACCTCGGTGACGTAGCCCAGGGAATCGCACCGGACAGGGATCGCCTCCACGTACACCATGGGAAGCCGGCGGCGGGCCTCGTACAGGTCATCCTCATTGAGCCACCCGGGGTTGGGGTCTGGAGTGCGCAGGTTCATATCTCCAGTTTTATAGCAGACGCGCGCCTACGCCGTCCTGACGCGCTGCACTTCGGCCATCGGCTGAATCTACGGTGCATGCTCAGGATGCGGCGTGATCCTTGTAGCCGTAGAGATCTTCCTGCCACTCGTTGACCCAGATCTCGCCACCATCCGGGTTGGGCAGGCGGAGCGAACGCCCGTAGCTTTCATCGATCAGCGTCGCTGGAACGCCTCCGCTCCGCAGCCGCTGCTGAATCACCTCAACGTTGCCGGCGAATTCGAATGCCAGCTCCGCGCCGTCGTCGTCCGCTGCGTGAACAGCCAGCAGGCCGCCGTTCTTTGCAGTGAAGTCGAGCCACGCTCCGGCGTCCGAACTGCGGCGCTTCTTCGCGCCGATGTCCGTGAACACCTTCTCCGCCGCGGCGGTGTCCGGGGTGTACCAGATGGGCATCACCGTAAGGCCCGTTGCTGCCGGCTGTTCGCCAGTGAGGGTTTCGTAGGCAAGGAACACCCGCCCGTTCGGCGCTGTCACCTGGGCGGCCGGGCCGTCGTTGGTGTAAACGACGACGGCGTCAGTGCCGGCTTGCGCCGTGCGCCGGGCGAACTCGCTCACGGAGCCGACTTCGAAGTTGAGCTGGATCGACGGCTGGTCCGCGATATGCAGTGCGACCCTCCCGCTGCCCGCCTCGAAGACCTGCCATCCGTCGGCGTCCTCGACCAGTTCAAGGCCGAGGGCGGTGAAGAGTTTGCCGAAGCCGTCGTGGTTCGGTGTGAAAATGATCGGCCGTACCCTGAGCATTACTTCTCCTCCACATAGTTGCGAAGCACCTTCTCGACGAGGGCGGAGAGGCTCTGCCCCTCGTCGATGCTTCTGTGCTTGACCGCACGGACGAGGTCCGCCGGAAGGTAGACATTGAACTGGACCTTCGCTTCCGCTGCCATATTTAGAATGCTAGCAATCTAGAGTGTTGACGTCCAGTACTCTCAGGGGATGGCCGTCGAACTCCCCGAACTCCTGTTGCCCGACGCCCCTGCGTGGCGGGCGTGGCTCGAAGCCAGCCACGCGACGTCGTCGGGCGTGTGGCTTGTCCTCCACAAGAAGGGTGGAGCCACCACTTCCTTGACCTATGCGCAGGCGTTGGACGAGGCCCTGTGTTTCGGCTGGATAGATGGACAGGCGAAACGGCGCGACGACGGCAGCACCTTCCAGCGCTTCACCCCGCGCGGACCCCGCAGCATGTGGTCGCTTCGAAATGTCGGCTACATTGATCGGCTTGAGGCTGAGGGCAAGATGCGCGACGCCGGTCGTGTCGCCGTCGAGCACGCCAAGGCCGATGGGCGGTGGGAGCGGGCCTACGCAGGGCCGGCAACCGCGGTTGTGCCGGATGGTCTGGCGGCCGCCATAGCGGCGAACGCGGATGCGCAGGCGATGTTCGAGGTGCTGACATCCCAGAACCGGTTTGCGCTGATCTTCCGGCTCAATCAGCTCAAGACCGAGGTTGCACGCCAGCGCAAGATCGCCGGGTTCGTGGAGATGCTGGCACGACACGAGGCGCCGTATCCGCAGAAGCGGATGCCATGAGTTCAGGTCGCCCGATTCAGGTTGATCACTGTCAGGCCGCATTGAAGGGTCAAGTCCCGTGGAGTGGTGTAGCCGTTCTGTGGCTTTTCGAGGTTGTTGAGGTTTAGAAGTTGTGGTTCTCGGATGGTGTGGCGGGTTCGGGTTCCTCCTCTCGT
>NZ_JBTNCT010000018.1:0-72924 GCF_054511355.1 Arthrobacter tecti | reverse complement strand
TGTCCTTTCGAGTGGGATGTGAGAGTTTCCTCGAAGGACCCACGGTGACCGCGCCCCGTTCGGGCGGTACCGGTCACCAGCGGGCGTTACACCACTCTAAGGGGCACTACTCGTCACTTAGTTGCCCGCATTCCACTTGGCAAGCGTCACAGTGAGTTTCGCAGTGTGCTCGACCTTGCAAAGACCCACGGAAGAAGGTGCCTCACCACACTTGAACCGAACCGAGATCCAGAGACGACGACGGAAGAGGGACAGAATGGTGACGGTCGAGCTATCCATGAGGTCCTCGGATTGTGGTGGTTTCGAAAAGCGCCGCGGCGGCCCGTTGCACTGCGGCAGAACGCGCGCCCCCGCCAATCAGGATGATTCGTCCGGCAGCTACACCCGCGTCCGTAAGTGCTTTGAGTCCGTCGGCCAAGGAACACACGACTCCTTCGATGGCAGCCCGAGCCAGATTCGCCCGCGTGAAATTCCACAAGGTGACACCGTGCAGCGAGCCGAACGCCTTCGGGAGATTTGGGGTCCGCTCCCCCCGAAGTACGGCACCAGGGTCAAGCCGTCTCCCCTGCAGGTGCACTCAGCGCCAGGTTCGAGAGCTCTGACAGGGTAACTGACAGAAGGTCGGCCACCTTGGTTGTCCGACCAGGCGGCGAATCCTGCCACCGTGGGCGTCGGGGATGCCTTGAGACCGAGGTGAACCTAGATCGCCTGCTGGCTGCCACAGGCCTTGACCAGGCGGGTACTGAGCAACTCGAAGACGCCATAGGTTCGGCTCCGCCGTTGGCGGCACGTGAAATCCAACGGCAGGCCAGTGCGCTGAGCGACTTGGTGAACGCGTTCAATCCACGAGTTATTGTCCTCGGAGGATTCCTGGGGTGCTCTTCGTAGCCGCAAGGCAACGGCTGATTGAAGCAGTGTCGACCGGTTCCATCAATGGTCTAGGTGATGAAGCACGTCTGGAACGGGCCGAGCTTGGAAGCGACCTGTTACTCGTGGGCGCGGTCGAGGCAGTATTCACGCGGACGCTCGCGGATCCGCGGACTCTCGGGACCGTTCCGCGAAGCTTGGAAAGAATCGATCGCATCACCCAGCCAGTCAATAAGCGAAGATGATGGGCCCTTGCGGACGGAGAAGCCGTTGACGATTCATCCCTCCGTTCGCACACTGGTGAACCGGGTCTTGGTCGCTCCGCGGGTGGGAGATACCGAGCTTTGGAGCATGAGCGCCGCCGCCCCTGTTGCCGCCGAGTCTCGAGGGTTCGAGGAAAGCTCAACTGTGATGCTGTGTGCGTGGCGAGCGAAGGCTTGGGATGTGAGTCGTGAACGCAATCGGGAGACGAACGTCGCGCCGGCTACAGCAAAGCCCGGCCCGGCGAGCACGATGTGATCTAAATCAAAGAGGTTCGTCAGAGTAAGAGTTGCGTGCGCGAGATGAGCGGCAGCGGCGTCAATCAGTGTCGCCGCAGAGCCGTTTCCACGTATGGCCAAGCGCGCCAACTCGTCGAATTGCCCCATCGTGTCCCGGGCGCCGGATAATGCGTAGAGCTGTTCGCTCAGCTCGGGATCCAGGCGGGCTTGGCTGAGTACCGCGTCCGGTGCTACATAACGTTCGACGCAACCCTGGTTGCCACAGAAACAATTCCGGCCCTCTGGGTACAGACAGATATGGCCGAGCTCGGTGGCATTAGAACTGGCGCCACGGTAAAGGGCTCCATCGACTACGACCCCGGCACCGATTCCTAGATTCATGTAGATGCAGGCGAACGTCTTCGCCCGCGAGATTTGCCGCGACCAGAACTCGCCGAGGGCCGCAGAGTTTGCATCATTCTCAACCCGAACAGGTATCTCTAGTTTCTCGCTCAAAGGCCCAGCCATGTCGAAGCGACGCCAGGTTTCCGGGGTTTGAGTGCCTTGGAACAAGCCGCCAATCTGGTCCATGGGTCCTGGACCAACCAGTGCCAGTCCTGCGCTCGCGCTGTCTGGTAGCTGGAGGGCAGCGAGGAACCCAACGTATTCGTGGGCAACTCGAGCGACCATCAAGGATGGGTCATGCGGCGGAGCTTCAGGCGTGCGCTTTCGTCCAAGGACGCCACCGCGCATGTTGGTCGCGGTCCAAAGGAGGCCCTGGGGTCCCAGTTGCATACCGACACCAAAACGAGCCACCGAGTTCATTGCCAGCAGGCGGCGGCGCTTGCCTCCTGTCGAGTCGGAGTGCCCTACCTCCCGAATGAGGTCGTCGTTGATTAGCTTCTTTACGATCGTGGAGATCGCAGCCTGGGTGAGTCCTGTCAGAGGCGAGAGTTCGGCCCGACTGATACTTCCGGCAGATCGAATCAGGTCCATAATCAGGGCACTGCTGCCCGGCCCTGAGCTGGAGTTCTCGTATCGTGCCACTGTTTGGTTCCGTTCGGCCTGAATGTGTTGGGTAGCTTATATGCGATTATGTGATTGAGCGCCCGAGCGCCCTCCTACCGATCATCCTCGGCCTTCAAACCATGGAGCATCGTTGCAAACAGAACCTGACTCGCTGGATCGTGATGCCGCGAGGAGCAACTCGATCGGCTTGTCACTGAGGCGTACATCTGAAATTCTCCGCGCCGAACCTTTCTACCACGAGTTCATAGCCGGACTTGAGGTGGTGATGCACTCTGCAAACTATTCAGTTCTCCTCCAGATACTGCCTGATATGGACGCCGAGCTTCGGACCTACGAACGGTGGACGGTTGAACGACATGTGGACGCCCTGATTCTTGTGGATCTCGTGCCAGATGACATTCGTCTGGAAAAGGTGCGAGATCTGGGCCTCCCAGCGGTGGCAATTAGTGATCCGGTATCCGCCGGTGGGTTGACCTCTATCTGGACTGAGGACGACGCCGTGATGCGCGACGCGGTGAACTTTCTTCGAGGCCTCGGTCACCAATCCCTGGGGCATGTCGGCGGCCCGTCGGAGATGGTCCATTCGCGAATTCGAGAAGAATCGCTGCGAAGCAGTTGCGCGGAGCTCGCGCTGACATTCAACTCGTGTTCAGGTGATTATTCTGAGGAGGCCGGATACTTCGAGACTACGGCTTTGATCAGCGGACCGGCGCCTACTGCCATCATTTATGACAACGACCTGATGACCCTTGGCGGATTACGGGCGGCACAAGAGTTGGGAGTAAAAGTTCCACAGGACCTATCTCTGCTTGCGTGGGATGATTCGGCGCTCTGTGAGCTCTCAAAGCCGCCCCTGTCGGCCATGAGCCATGATGTTCTTGCGATCGGCGAACTGGCCGGTGTCGCAATACTGAAAGTGATTGCAGGAGCTCCGGCGGAAGCCATTCATGTTCCGAGGGCGACGATCATACAGCGGGGATCGACAGCGAAGCACACGCCGCCGCTGTCGTCTTTCATCGAATAGTTGGCAGGACTCTTGACCTCCCCTACAACTTCCGTAAGTTAATTAAGGAATGAGATGCATGTCGTGTCTCATTCCTTATAGACGAAGGAGTCTTGCAGTGCGAACATTTCGAAGAAGTCTTGCCCTAGTAGTGGTCAGCCTCTTTCTACTAATCGGTTTACCCGTGCCAGCGAATGCAGCATCCGGTTTCTACATCAGCAATGGCAGATTGTATGACGCCAACGGTGTGGAGTTTGTGATGCGCGGAATCAATCACCCACACGCATGGTTTCCGTGGGAAACCGGAGCGTTCGAGGAAATTTCAAATCTCGGCGCGAACACCATTCGGGTAGTCCTTTCCAATGGAGACGTGTTCAATCGGACCACGACGGCCCAGGTGCAACAGGCGGTGAATGAGTGCAAGGAACATAGGCTCGTCTGCGTGCTGGAAGTACACGACACCACAGGATACGGCGACACCGACGGGAATGCGCCGGCCGGGGCAGCCAGCCTCGCACGCGCCGTCGACTACTGGAAGAGCATGGCTAGCGTACTCAAAGGCCAGGAACGGTACGTGATCATCAACATCGGGAACGAAGCGTACGGGAATCAGGGCAACAACAAGGTGTACAACTGGACGAGGGATTCGGTCTCTGCAGTCAAGGCGATGCGGTCCGCCGGTTTCACTCACACGCTGATGATTGACGCACCCAACTGGGGCCAGGACTGGACCAACACAATGAAGGAGGATGGCGGCCTGGTCCTGCAGGCGGACCCGCTTCAGAACACGATGCTGTCGGTGCACATGTACGGGGTTTATCAGGATGCAGGCAAGATTGCAGAGTATCTTGATCACTTCATTCGCTGGAACAAGTGGCCGATCGTTATAGGTGAATTTGGACATGAGCAAGGTGGTCAGAACGTCAACGAGGGAGCAATCATGACCGCGGCGCAGGAACGCGGCGTCGGCTACATCGGATGGTCGTACTCAGGCAACAGCGGCGGTGACGAGACACTCGATATTGTCCGCAACTTCGACCCGGCCCAATTGACCTGGTGGGGGCAGCAGTTGCTCTATCACCCTGCCGGGATCAACAACACCTCCCGCAGAGCTTCTGTCTACTAGCTGTTCGGAGCATTCGTATACTGATCTGCTTGCAAAAGAGGCGGCGCTGGAACTCAGGTCCCGGCGCCGCCTCTTTCAGTTGCCGCTTTGTAGGGCCTATCCCTTACCCGATGAGGGGGCGCTCTACTTCGATCATGGGAAGGGCGGCCCGGACGTTGAGCCCGGGCCGCCTTCCATTGCTGTCAGTTCAGGTGATTGAACCCGGTCGTCAGCGTTTCCCTCGTTCGGGTTTCACAACGAACCTCTCCCACAGAATGCGTCCTTCGTTTTGCCCGGTCATGGCAACTTGGTTCGATCCGTTTCGGAGTTCATCCGGGACGGCGAACTTCAACTCAACTGCGCCACTCTGGTCCGCACGCACCCAACCGATGTCGACGCCGCGGGTGACAACGCTGGCCCAGACCCACTCACCCGGTGCGAAGCCGGAAGCTGTGAGTGTAGCCTCTTGGCCCCGAATCATGGGCCTGCGTTCCAGGCCGTCGATACCTCCTCGATTTTTTGCTTTGAGGTCGCTCTTCTGAGCCTCATAGGTGGGTTCTTCGGGCTCGCTCTCGACAAGCGTCAGAGCTTCGTAGGCGGCGACATGGGAGGTGTAGTAGCCTTGGCCGCCGACCCATTTATAGCCGTTCGCGGTGGCGGTCCCGGCCGGGATCTGGGTCGAGCCGGTATCGAACAGGTTGTAGACCGCCTCTCCCGGTTGGACCTTCGAGAATTTCTTACTGCCGAAGTCCGTCACCAGACGTATATCGACCGGCACATCTTCCTCGTTCACAGCGTGCACAGCAACGTGGACGGTTCCGCTGACATCCTGTGATTTTGCGCTGACACGCAGGTCAACGTCGTCGTCCACAACCGGCTTGTTCGACGCCCGGATATTGTCGAAGTAGTAGACGCCTGTGGTTCCGGTACTGGTCCCGGTCGACTCGATGAACATGACCAACTGCTCGACGTTAGCGAGTTCCTCCGGGCTCGGGCGTAGCGCTGGGTCTCGACCCTGGAAGGGTGCGGGAGTGAACTCGGAGAAAGGAATCGAGACCTCTGTCGCTTCCGAGCCCGTGACCATTGGTACCGCATCATAGTAGTTGCCGTCGGCGACCAGTTGCAGGACGATCTTCTGTTCTGAACCGTCAGGTTGAACCCAGAAGCTCAACTGATCGAAGGCTGACCAGTCCGCGTTGATGGCTTTTTGGAAATCAGTGAATCCGCCGCTGTAAGGGAATCCTGCTCCGAACTCACCTGCTACCTTTTTCTCGGCGGACAGGGTGAGGTTACCCGCGCCTGCCCGGCTCCAGGCGGCACGCAGTTCTGCCTCGTCAGCGTAACCTTCGAAGGTATCGACAACACCCGGTTCCGCCGGCTCCTCCGGATCAGTTCCGGGATCCGTGGGAAGGGTGGGCTCAGCGTCGCCGCTGACAGCTCGGATGTCATCGAGCACAATACTGCTCGCGGAGGGCTCTCCGACCTGGTTGATGTAAACCCAGAACTCAGTGACTCCTGTGAGGTCTTCGCGCGCCAATGACCTATTCGGGTCGCTCTTGGCACGGAAATCCAGAATATCGATCGCGAGTTCAGTTGGCTCCATTCCGGCCAAGGACGGATATGCCTCGAAACTCTGACCATTAGCCGTATTTACCTGCAGCACTAACTTCTGGTTACCGCCGTCTGGATCCAGCCAGACGTTGATCTGGTTGAAGGCTGACCAATCCTGCCCACCCTGGAATACTTTGCCGAAACCACCGTAGGACCTGGCGGTGAAATCGTAGTCGAACTGCACACCATACTCCCCCGAGCCCTTTATATCGCCGGTGAGCGAGATGTCCTCTGCCGTCGCGTTGTTGTAAGCGTAGGCGGAGCGTAGTGCGGCGTCGTCGCTGTAGGTTTCGAAGTCGTCAACAACCCCAACAGGCAACTCAGTGGGCTCCCCGAGGATAACTGAGGATCCAGTCTGCACCGTGGGTTGACCATCGTAGACGGCGAAGACGTTCAGGGTGCTTGACTTGTTCGTCAGATTCTCCTCGCCAATGCTCCACTCCGCGGAGTAGTAGCCGTCGGCGCCAAGTGTCAGTTCATACTCTGCAGGATCATCTTCGACCGTGAAGTACACCCGGTCCGGTTCCGTGACGGTGGCCTTGACTCGCACCGTCGTGGCCGGCTCGCTCACACGGACTCCGTCAGCGGGACTGACGATCCGCACAGTTGGAGCAGCAGGTTCGGCGTTGGCGTCGTTGTCATAAACTCCGTTCACTCCCGCGGAGAAGACGCTGTACGGATCGTTGTAGAACTGCAGAAAGTCCTGATACATCTCGTGCTCAGGGTTGCCGTCGTACGCCGGGTACGGAACATAGAACTGGTCAAGGCCCCAGTTCGACCACGTCTGCATGTAGGTGATCCGCTTCGCTTTGGGATCATTCTTAATTGCAGTGAAGAGGTCGGTGTAGAAGCTGAGGCTTTTGTTTCCGCTCGGTTTTATTGTGCGTTCTCCGTTGCGACCAAACTCCGTAAATGCCGGAACTTTTCCCCGCTCAGCGGCAAGGTCGGTGACCATCCCCAGATCCACCCGCACCGATTCTATGTAGGCGTCGGAATCTGCCAGGGAATTGTCGTAATCGTAGGAGTCATAACCGAGGACATCCACCCAGTCGTCCCCTGGGTAGGTCGCAAGGTATCGCTCGGCGTCGCCTCCGAAGGAACCATTGGGAGAGAAAGCGTAGAGCATGTTGGAGACGCCCTTGGTGTCACGCAGGTACTCCACGGTGTACCGGAAGATCTCCTTGTACTCGCCGGCTGTAGCGTGCGCAGCACCCCACCAAAACCACGATCCCGTATTTTCATGGAAGGGGCGGAAGATCAACGGGATGGGATCACCATCGCCGTCCACCGTGAGATCGGCTGTCAGCGCGATCAGATCGAGGTACTCGTTGAACTCCGCGTTCTCAGGGCCGCCCGGCAGGATCTGCGAGACTACCCTCCCGGACGTGTCATTAAAATTCTCGTCGGTGACGAAGTTTTTCATGTGTGCGCTGATCGTATTGATACCGCCGAGTTCGTGGGCGTTGATCATGCCTTCCGCCCATTTGCGGGCGTTTTCCTCCCCATTGGCGAGACTGCCCGTGCCCGGACGTTCAAGGCCCTCGAGGATCAGCGTGTCCCATCCGAAAATTCCGGGGTACTCCCCTGTCGCCGCCAGGACGTCGGAATTGACGCCGTTCGCTTCGGAGAAGGTGATGCCGTTGTCGGTGGTGTGCTGATGACCGAAGAGAATGCCCTCGCCCTGCTGCTTCATCAAGTACTGATACAGGGAGTTGGTCGAATAACTGGCATCGGTGTCAACAATGTCAATCACCGGCGCGCCCGGTATGTCCGGAGCAGCCGAAGCGATACCTGGGACGGTCATGGTTAAAGCGACTGCTGTTACTGCAGCTGCGGCTGTTCTGGCCGCCCGTAAGCTGGGTGAACGCATACTGTTCTCCATTGAACTGATAGTTGGTGGAGTCCTCGGGCGAATGCACAGCGAGGTGATCCAAGCTTAGCTAAGTTAATTTACTTAAGGAAGGGTAGCGGAGGACCTTACGCAAGGCTCTCTGCGGCCACCAGCTGGACATTCCCGCGGGCTCGCCGCGAGCGGGCAGCCAAATGCGGGGTGAGCTGATGTTGAAGAACCAGTGCGGCCGCTCCGACAGCGGCTGATTCATCACCGATGGTCGAGAGCTTGGTCAGAACCGGATGGATGGCGCGCATGAAGGTTCCCTCATTCAGGCGGCCCTGGATAACCTCAGCGAAAATCTCCCCGGCTATCGAGAAGCCCGGGCCGGACAGATGCACTTCGTCCAGATCCAGCACGTTGCTGAGCGACACTATTCCCTCGGCAAGGTATACAGCCGCTTCCATGATCAGGGCATGCGCCGTCGTGTTTCCCTCGACAGCGCCCTTCGCAATACTGTCGAAGTTTTCTCTGCTGGATGAGACTTTCGGCGTAAGTTTCAGTTCTCGAGTCAATCTTTTATTCGCAAGGGCCCGCGCGGCTACGGCAGCTGGAGCTGCGTATAGTTCCACGCACCCTCGCGAACCGCAGTGGCATTTTGGGCCGGCGATATCGAGAGTGACATGGCCTATTTCACCCGCATTCGAGGAGGACCCGTGATAAATCTGACCGTTCACCAGAATGCCACAACCAATGCCGTCTGCCATATAGACGGTCGCTGACACGGGAGCGGTCACCAGCACATTATTGGTCCAGTACTCACCCAAAGCCGCGCACGTCGCGTCATTGTCAAGCACTACGGGAAAGCCGCTCTGCTCCTCAAGCCGCTCTTCTAAGGGGTAATCCCGCCAAGCTGAGGAGGGCCGGTGCCCCCGCAACACTCCTGCTCGGGTATCCAGAGGTCCAGGACTCGCCACACCGATACCGACGACGGTGGCTGGGTCAATGTTCACTTCTTTGAGCAACTCCGCCGCGCGGGATGCGATCAACTTAATGACGGTCCCGGGATAAGTGTCACCGGTTCCTGGAGTTTCTGCGCTTCCAACTACTTTCCCAGAGAGATCCGCGGCCACAAGGACGAGACGTTCGCGGTCCAGTGAAACACCGAGCGCATAGCGCGCAGAACTGTTGATCTCCAGCAGCGTCCTGCGCTTGCCCCCCGTAGACTCGCTAAAACCCGCTTCGATGATCAGACCTTCGGCTATAACACGCCTCACGACAGTGGAAATAGTCGCTTCGGTCAGACCGGATTTCTTCGCTAGTTCGACCCGGCTGATACGCCCTGAGGCACGAATCGTGTCGAGGATGAAACTTCGTGTTTGCTCACTTGATCGGACACTGGATGCGGTTGCCAAAGGAGGTACTCCTGCTGGAGGCTGGAAACGTTCTACCAGCCAAGGGTATCCAAAGCTTGCATCATCACATGCCAATCTGGATGTCGTCCCGCGGCGGTTGCGAACGGTGTGAGGTGACGTCTGCGGTCCCTACTCCTATTGGAGCGGGATTGAAGGCAAGGCTCCGCCCCGACCCCGGGCTTGCTGTGGAGTTGAACGGAATCGGTGACGACCCTGAGGACTCGATGCTGCACCGCACACTACGCCTGGGCGGGTTCCCTGTCTTCTGAAGTTCTGAAGTTAGCTGTCTTTCAAAGTGCAGTCAACCGTCCGACCGTGGGGCTGACGGTTCTCTTACTTCGAGCAGAAGGGTTCGCGCAGCGAACGGAACATTCTTATCGCTGGTGATACTTAGGACGCCTGCGTCTTGATGCCAGTCCGCCCGCCAAGTACCAAATTCGGGAAAAACCGCAGTGACGGATAGGACGAGCCCGCGAAACTGTCGCAACGGAAGGATGATTCGTCCTTCTTTCGAAGCGCGCTTCCAGATCGTCAATAAGGCGCTTGATGCATCTCGATCCATAAGCCCGAGAGCGATCCACTCGTCGTCCCAGCCTGGGAGTCCGATCGGCCAGATCGGTGCCGAGCGCCGGATCTGATCGCGGATGGCTTTGTGTGCTGTCACTGCCTGTCCTACGATCCGAAGTTGTGCGGGCGTCATTAGATCGATGCGGCCGGAAAGATACATGCGGCCTAGCATCGAGGTGCAGCAGGTAAACGCAATCTCCTCATCCGTCATGTCTGGCTGTGGGTATGCCCAACTCGCTGCCTGTTCAGGAAGCATGGACATCGGCGCTGAGGCCGCGATGGGAGGGTAGCGTCTCGGATCCTGTTGGTCGGATGTTGACTGTACCTGGACGCGGTCCAGGAGTGGGGTGTCTGCACGCATCGCACCGGAGGCACAGTTCTCGATCACCACATTGGGGTGGCGTCCGCGCATTTCGTCGAGCCATGCAAGGTAACCGGTTGTGTGGTTAGAAAGCCCCTCACCGACGCTCGCTGTTGCCAGGTCTGAGCCGGCACCGGGGTCGATGTTGTAGTCGAGCTTTAAATAGCCGAGTTTTAGCTTCTCGATCAGGCGCTCGATTGCGGATGACACGTGGTCCCTTGCTGCTGCGCTGCTGAAGTCAAGATGAAACCTGTCGTGCTCCCGCACGGGGATGCCCGACCGGCTGAAAAAAGCGTCAGGTGGTAGCGTGTTCGCCGCGGGGCTATTGACTCCGACAACCTCCGGCTCGAACCAAAGTCCGGCGCGCATCCCTGTCGAGGCAATCGCGTCGGTTACCTCCTCAATTCCTTGGGGAAAGCGGCGTGCCGAGGGTTTCCACTGGCCTACCTTGTCCCACCAGTCGTCACCATCGTCGTACCAACCGGCGTCGATGCAGTAGACCTCCGCACCGACGGCGGCAGAGGCATCAACCAGAGGCAGGATCGCCTCTGTTGACGGGTCACCCATCAACGTGTTCATGAAGTCGTTGTAGACGACCGCGGGTGCTTCGTCATCAGGATGGGAACGCCGCCGCGACCGGCGAGCGGAAGTAAGCTCCGCAAAGGCGGAATCAAGAGTTGGGCCGATGGCGATCGTTGCCGCCGGAGAGGTGAACGCCACTCCCGGTTCGAGGAGACGCGAGAATGAGTGGTCGAGGTCCGTCGGACCCGAAAGCGCGAGTGAAAGCCCCGTGTCATTCTCAGCGAGCTCCCAGCGCCACGGCCCGCTGTGATCGATCTGCCAGATCAGGGCTGTCGAAGCTCGCACCGATTCAATTGCAGCGACCGGGAGGTTTCTTCCCGTCGTCCACGAGCCACTCGATATTACCGCGATCTGGCCCCGCCCATTCGACCCGTGCGCGCCGCGGGACCAGTCGACAAGTGCCGAACGCAGCGGCGTGGATGTCCAGCGCGACTCGGCGAGCCAATCGCTGCGACCTTGGCTCAATGAGGTATCCGGTGCGAACGAACTGTCTTGGGCACCGAACCGGAGCTCGAGCACCAGAGAGGGCATGGCAAGGATCAGCGATCGCACCGCACCATCGTTGATCACTGTTACCCTCGCGGTCAGACTGGCGGAGTTCTCATCCGACCGCAATTGCAGGGCCGTTCGCAGACCGGATTCATAGTCCTTTTGATGGACAGTGAGCACATTCGCTGAGCCGTCGAGGGTCACCTGGTGCGACAGGTACCGCATCCGTGCCCCGACGAGCGTCTCGCTCAGCCGGGACGTGGAGCGAGCGCGTCCCTCCCCAGCAGTCAAAACCTCCACTACAGGGGCGTCGGAGCCTGAGACCAGGTCGAAGCCGTCTGTGCGGATACGATGCACTCCGACGGGCCGGTCGGGGCCGGCGGAGAGCTCTACTCGTATCCGGCCCGCGTTCCAGTCGATGCAATGTTCTCTCATGAATGTTCTCCTGCCCGTCCGAGATCGTTGACGGTTCTCAGCACGGGACGCTTGACGAGTGCGGCCAGATCAAGGGTCTGGTCTGACTCGATTTCAAACATCGCCCGTTCACCGGGGAAGAGCGTAACCAGCGCTTGGCCCACGCGGGCCGTTGAGTCAAGTCGGTCGGGAAAAAGGCACAGGTCCTTCGTGAACGAGTGCGCTTCCAAAGTAAGTTCGCAGCCCAGATCAGTATGTTCGATGCTTGCATCGAACATGTGCTCAGGAAGATTGAGGGCGATGTCCTCCGCACCGTACCAGTACGCTCTTTGGGCGCCCTGCGCCTCGGCTGTGAGGACCGCGTCAGCAACAGAATCAGCGAAAAGGACGCCGGACGGAACCGGGACCGTGAGGGAGGACCGGGGCGGGACCTCCACCTCCATTTCAGCAGCGGCCAGCGTCGCTCCATCAAATCGGCGACGACTCAGAGTGACGCCCGCGCCCCATGTGGTCGGGGTGTCGTTTCCGAGGACGAGCAAGAGAGCAGCGTCGCGTTCGACGAACATAAGCACCCGGTCGGCGTAGATGGAGCGGATGGCGTGCCAAAGTGGTTTGCGGTGGCGATCGCCGTCCACGGCGGCGTAGCCAATGCCGGGCCAACAGTCCTTCAGCTGCCAGACGATAGAGCCCGCCGTCCGCGGCCAGTGTGAGCGGAAGTGCTGCAGCCCGAACCGAACGGCACGCGCCTGGTTGAGCTGGGTGGTGAAGTGCCAGTCGTCGAAGTCCACCGGAGTCGGCAGATGCGGGGTCCATCCGCGTTCTAGTCGGTTGAAGCCGTCATCCGCCTTCTGGTGGGAGATCAACGCCGGGCTGTTGAGCGACGGTTGATCGCCGTCGAGGGCGCGGAGGAGGGTGGAATACGCGGGCGGGCCGAGGAATCCGAACTCGGCAACAAATCGCGGAACGGTCTCGGCGTAGGCGGTGTAATCCCTGCTGTACCAGACTTTCCAACTGTGGGAAGTGCCCTGATTGGGATCGGTGGGTATCGACGGATTTTCAGGGGAGAAGGGACTGGACGGGATGTAGGGGCGGTCAGGATCCAGTTCTTCGAGGAGGTCGGGAAGCATCCGACGGTAGTAGCCGTCCCCCCAGTCCGCGCCCGCCGGCATGCGGTCGCGAAAGCCCCAATTGTGGTATCCCTCGTCGGTCTCGTTGCCACCATTCCAGAGCACGAGGGATGGATGAGGAGCCAGTCGGAGGATGTTCTGGCGGGCCTCGGCAGCGACTTCCGCCGCGAGCTCCTCCGACTCGGAGTAGCACGCGCAGGAGAAAAGGAAGTCCTGCCACACCATGATGCCGGAGCGGTCGCAGAGCTCGTAGAACTGGTCCGACTCGAAGATCCCGCCTCCCCACACCCTGAGCAGATTCATATTGGCGTTCAGCGCGTCAGCGATGCTGCGCGGGTAGTCGGCTCCGACGAGAGGACGCGCGAAGTCATCCGGAGTCCAGTTGGCTCCTTTGATCAGGATGGGCTGACCGTTGACCTGCAAGGTGAACGGAACACCGTGATCGTCAGGGCGTGAGTCGACCCGGACGGTCCGGAAGCCGATTTCCCGGCACCACTCATCACGCTGCACCCCGTCACTCCACAACTCGATGGTCAGCCGGTACAGCGGTTGGTCACCGTAGCCTCGTGGCCACCACAGGTTGGGGGAGTCGACCGTCATGGTGATATTGAGCTCATCGCCTGAGCCGGAGGACTCTGTCCTCGATCGTGATCCGTCCGGGTGCCACAGATGAGCGATTAGTGTCGCGTCGCCCGGACGGGTCCGCTCCAATCGCGCAGTGATGTCGATCAGCCCGCGGCCATCATCGACGCGCACACGCGGCTGGACCTCATCGAGACGGACGCCGTCCCAGCGCTCCAACCCGATCGGCTTCCATAGTCCACTGGTCGGCAAATGCGGGCCCCAATCCGAACTGAAGCTGCAGGCCATCTTCCGGATAGCATTGTATGGAGGCGTGTCGCCCACTAGGGGTTTTGGCTCTATGCGATCCTCGAATGCGCGGGCGCTGCGAACCGCTGAGAGCAGATCGATCGAAATTACATGAGATCCCGGGCCTGTGTGGGAACGCAGATCGAAGCGATAGGTCCTGTGCTGGTTGCGGGTGCGGCCAATTTCGACGCCGTCCAGCCTCAGGACGGCGTCCGTGTCGAGCCCATGCGCGACGAGATCGATTCGGTCATCGCCATTCTCCACCTCAATCACCGACTCGTAACGGAAGTCCGCTTCTGCAACCCAGCTGGCCGAAGATTCGCCGAGACCTACGTATGGATCATCAATCACTCTTGCTTTAACCAGGTCATGCAGGACGCTGCCAGGAACGCTCGCAGGGAAGTAGGTCTTGACGACGCCGTTAGCGAGTTGTCCCATTTGCCAGTCCAATAGGTCGAGTTTCTTCATGGAACGGTCGACTCCTCTGGTGTGTTGTTGGTCGGTTGTGGCCAGATCACCGGTTGAGAGCACTGTCCCGGAAGCCGCCTCATGGCGTCGGTTTATACTCCTTGGTCAAGTAGGTGGTCAGATAGGAACTGTCCCCCGGGTTGCTGCCTTCTCAGTCCCGCACTGTTCTGTCAGTGGGCAGGAGCACAAAGCCGGCAAGCATCCGCCGGATTCTCGACGGATCAGCGCCGGTTACCGCTAGGTTGCGGTCTCGAACGGGTGAATTGCCCGATGATGCACGGATTCGATCTCTCGGCCAGCACCTCGATGCACGAGGGCCGCTGCCCCGATCAGGGGCCCATCCGTTCCCAACCCGGTCGGAAGAATTTTCAGCCCGGTCGAATAGTCCAGCTGTGCGTGCTCCTGAGCAGCCTCCTGCACAAGTTCGCAGTAGTCTGGCGTCACTTGGGAGAACCCGCCACCGATCACCACTCGTTCCAGATCGAGCAGGGTGGTTACCGAAGCCAGCGCCCGCCCAACGGCGGATGCGCTGCGCCTCACCGCCGACACCGCAGTCTCGTTTCCCATGGCGTAGGAGAGCGCGAGGTCTTCACCGGTGCTTCCTTTCCAGCCGTGTGTTCGTGCCCATCGAACCGTGTTCGGTCCGGAGGCTATTTCTTCGAGGGTGCATCCAACGCCCGGCAGCGTGAAGCCTGGCACCTCTATTTGTCCGATATGGCCGGCGTTGCCAGTCTTGCCCGAAACCACGCGTCCGTCCGCGATGATGCCACCGCCCACGCCGGTGGAAACCACCATTCCCATGAGTGAAGAGCACCCCTGACCGGCCCCAACCCACATTTCAGCAAGCGTGATACAAAGCCCGTCCAGCCTGAGGATGGGTTCGGAGCTGTAACCTGCTTTGGCTGCTGCTTTTTCGACGACCGAGCGCAGCGGGAATTCGCGCCAGACCCCGATATTCACCGGACTTACTACGCCCTCAAGCAATCCGATGGGGCCTGCGCTGCCGATACCGATTCCGAGCAGGGCTGCATCGGCAGGTATAGCGGATAACGCTTCCATTGCCACGTGTTGCACCGCAACGACCAGCTCCTCCGAGGAACTTCCTGAACCGGTGGGCAGCCTATGTCTGCTTTCAGGCAGAATCGATCCCTCGATGTCGACCAGTGCCGCTTCAACCTTCGTTCCGCCGAAATCCACTCCAAGCGCGAACTCAGCCACTGGGCTCCCTTTCATCCAACGTTCCCCCAATGTGACTCGCCGAAGGCCATCGCGCAGTCATCTCGGCGAAATACTCCCCAACCACAGCGGCGGCTTCCTTACCGAAAACGCAGTAATCGTCATTGAGATTCGACTCAGTCACCGGGTAGAGGTTCGGCGGCCAATCCCAGAGCATAATGCCGCGGACCCACTCCCGCCCACTGCAGGCGTCAAACATGGCCCGGTACCACCGTGCCTGCTCTGATTCGGATGGTTCGCCGGGAAGTGACCAATCGTTGGGCTTTGCTGCGGAACCGGTGCGGCTGGGACATCCGGCTTCCATGAAGAAGAAGGGTTTACCCTCCTGCTCGACCACCTGTTCGATGCGGTCCAGTTGAGCATCCCATTCCAGCTCCGGGTAATAGCCGCTTGAGGAGATGACATCGACTGCATCCCACCAGCGCACCCTGCCTTCCTGGTACTTGTCGCAGTTGTAGGTGATTGATCCTCGGTAGACCGACCGCACTTCCGCGATGAGCGCGCGCCACTCGTGTTCCCGCTTATCCGACTGCACCATCTCGCAGCCGATGCACAGCATCTCGCAGCCTTCCTCTTCGGCCACGCGGGCATAGTGCAGCATGAAACGGGTATAGGACTCGAACCATTGCCCCCAGGTAGGCTCGCCCGGCGTGTCCTCGTCAAAGAATCCGATGAACGCCCGCCAGGTTCCGTCTGCGCAATTGACTACCGGTTTGAGACAGACTGAGTACCCCTCTGCCTTCGCGGCCCGGATGGCCCAGCGCACCTCTTCATCCGTCACGGTCGGCTCATCCTTGAACGGAATCTCTGTCGACTGCGCGGTGTCCTGCAACACGGCGAAGGACACCGCGACCCAGTTGAGATTCAGATCCCTCATCAGCCGCACGGATTCCTGGGCCGCCGGGGTTCCCCAGGTTCCTCTTACACCGGTCCACCCCCAGGTCATGCCCGCGATTGGTTCGCTCGGGAAAACTACTCCGGTCACTGTGCTGTTCCCCCGGCCACGAGCTGGTTCGCACTCCTCAGCACGCGGCCGGCGGTCAATTCACCCGCATCCAGGGAGCTGGCCGACTGGACGTGAAAGGTAACGCTTTCTCCGGGAAGGAGGGTGACGAGCTGATCATCCACACGCGCACCAGAGTCTACCTTGTCAACAAGCAGCGTAAGGTCACGAACCAGATTCCCGGCTCGTACCCGCACCTCATAGCCCTCGTCCACCGGAACCACCTCGGTGGCAAGTTGAGGTGCGGCTAGCTCGGAATCCCGGTACTCAGCGAAGAACCACAGCGCCCGCTCAGTTCCCACGGTTGCGCACACAAGATCTCCACTCGAGCTTGTGCTGGTGGCGACTTCCTCAGGGACAGTGAGGGTAGCGCTCTCCCGGGCGCCGAGTTGCAGGGGGAGAGTGACTGAAGCCCGCTCATGCCCGCCGTAGGAAAGCAAACGGACAATGACGTCGTCCCGCCATTCCTGATCGGTGTCATTGACGACGCAAACGGCGAGCCCGTTCTCGCGCGGCTGGATGGTGACCAGCCGGTCTTCGTAGGCGTGCTTGATCGCATAGAGAAGCGGCTTGGCCCGCCCGTCGCCGTCGATAGCCGCCCAGGAGGTGACGGGCCAGCAGTCATTGAGCTGCCACACGATGCTTCCCATACACAGCGGACTCAAAGACCGGAAGTGTTCGATCGCCACTTCGATCGCCCTCGCCTGGTTCAACGACATGGCCCAGTGCCAGTCGTCGGTGTCATCAGGCAGCGGCAGATGGTCAACCAAACCGTCGATGAGTTTTGTGTTTCCCTCCATCGCCTTCTGGTGAACGAGCATGCCCGGCGATTCGGGGGTCAGTGGACTGTCGCTGATTGACCGGGTGAGGGTTGACCACGTGGGCGGCCCCTGCCACCCGTACTCTGCCACGAAACGCGGCTGATAGCTGCGGTAGTGAGGGTAGTCCCGTTGATTCCACAGGTCCCACAGGTGAACGGATCCGTGCTGGGGGTCGTTGGGGAAATGGGCCGGATCAGGTGAGAAGGGGCTGCTCGGCGTGTAGGGCCGCTGCGGATCGAGTTCGCGCAGAAGTTCCGGCAACAACTCGTCGTAGTAACCTTTCCCCCAGGTTCGGCCACGCAGGCGTTTGGCCCAACCCCACTCCTCGTGGCCCCAAACATTCTCATTGCTTCCGTTCCACACGACCACGCTCGGGTGTGGAAGGAGTCTGAGAACATTGTCGCGGACCTCGGCTTCCACCTCACTGCGCAGCGGCTCCTCCTCGGCGTACGCGGCGCAGGCAAAGAGGAAATCCTGCCACGTCAGAATGCCCAATTCGTCACACAGGTCGAAGAAGTCATCGCTTTCGTAGATCCCCCCGCCCCACACCCGCAGCAGGTTCATGTTCGCCGATTCTGCCTGAGCCAGACGTTCCACGTAGCGTGCGCGGTCCACCCGGTGAACGAAGGCGTCGTCCGGTATCCAGTTCGCGCCCTTCACGAAAATGGGTCGGTCATTGATGATCAACGTGAACGGGGTGCCGTGAGCGTCCGGTTCAGTGTCAACCCGAACGGTGCGGAAACCTACGCGGCCGTGCCAGGAATCAAGATCGGACCCGTCTGAAACGAGGTCGACCTGCAAATCGTAGAGCGGCTGGGCGCCGTGGCCGCGTGGCCACCAGAGGTCAACGTCGGTCACATCGACATCGACAGCAGCCGACTCCGCGCCTGCCGCCAGATCAACGGTCCGGGTCTCACCGGCAACGCGCACCACGACTTGGGCGCTGGAGGCGACTGCGTGCTCGAGCAGCACGCTGACCCGTACCACTCCCCCGGCACCTTCCACAGAGGCAACCGGGCTAACGGAGGCAAGCCGCACTGTGGACCAGTTCTCCAGACGCACGGCACGCCACATTCCTACAGTTGCAACGTCGGGCCCCCAATCCCACCCGAAGTTGCAGGCCATCTTACGGATGGAGTTGTAGGGGTGGTGGTTGACGTGCGGGCGATAACCTTGCTCGAGACTCGCCTGGTCCGCGTATTTCACCGGCGACGAGAACGTGACGGTCAAGTCGTTCGATCCCTCGCGCAACAGCGCCCGAACGTCGAACCGGTAGGTGCGGTGCATGTTTGCAGTCTCAGCGACGCGTTCGCCGTTCAGTTCAATGACCGCCACCGTATCCAGTCCTTCAAACACCAAGTCAGTGCGTTGGTGCTGATCCCCCCGCCACTGAAAACTCGTGCTGTAGCGCCAGTCACACAAACCGATCCAGGCCAGCAGCCGTTCATTGTCATCCAGGTAGGGGTCCTCGATCAGGCCGGCCGCCATGAGATCGGTATGGATGCTTCCAGGAACCGTCGCCGGTATGGAGCGTCCGGAGATCAGTTGCGGCACCGGGCCGTTAATGGCCTCAACATGCCAGTTCTGGTGCAGGAGTGCTTCGTCCTTCGCGAGCTGTCCGGCGTCGGTCGATGTCACTGTCACTTGGTAGCTCCTTGGGTGAGTCCGCTGTAGATGAAACGCTGCAGAAGTATGAATGCGATCAAGGTAGGGATGATGACAATAAGGGTGCCCGCGGAGATGACCTCCCATTGGGATCCGAAAGGCCCAGTGAATCGGAACAGTGCCGTCGAGATCATCGACAGTTCCTCGGAAGGCAGGTAGAGAAACGGAATGTAGAACTCGTTGTAGATGGCGATGCCCTTGATAATCACCACTGTTGCGATCGCCGGTTTCAGGAGCGGCAGGATGATCCGCCAGAAAATGGTGAACTTGTTGGCGCCGTCGAGCATTGCCGCCTCATCCACGTCCTTCGGGATGGACTGCATGAACTGGACGAAGATATAGATGGAAATGATGTCAGTGCCAAGGAACAGCGCGATCGGCGCCGCATAGGAGTCGTACAGCTCAAGTCCTACAACAATCTGGAAGGTCGCGACCTGCGTTGTCACTCCCGGCACCAGTGTGGCCAGCAGGAAGAGCGCAATGACGACTTTTTTCAACTTGAAATCGAAGCGGTCTATTGCATAGGCCGTCATGGATCCGATCAACACGGTGCCGGCCAGCGAAACGATCAGCACGATCCCCGTATTCGCGAATCCCAGCAGCATGTTCCCCTGCGTGAACGCGATCCCGTAATTCTCGAAGTTGAACCAGTTCTCTGGCGGGTCAAGCGGGCCGGTGGTCAGGTATTCTTCGCGGGTTTTGAAGGAAGTCAGGAAGACCGCCACAAGAGGCACGAGGACGACGACGACAGCGAGCACCAGCGAGAGATACTTCAGGAACGTGGCGATTGCCGCTCGGGTCCGGTGGTTCTCCCGTTGCGGGAATCGAAGGGCGTCGGTTGGCCGAGAGTCGCGGCGCAGCAGGTTGCTCATGTCAGGTTCACCTCGTCGTCGGGCACCAGCTTGCGTTGGATGAATGTCACGATCAGGACGATCAGCAACAGCACGACGGCCATCGCCGATGCGAAGCCCACCTGCCGGAACTGGAACGCGCTTTGGATGGTTTGAATGACGAAAGTGGAGCTGCCGTTAGCTCCCCCGGTCATGATGAACGGGATTTCGAAGACCGCCAGACTTCCTGATATCGCGAGGATGAAGGAAAGGCTGATGATTCGCTTGATTCCCGGCGCGATGATGAATCGGAACTGCTGCCATTTGCTGGCGCCATCTAAGTCTGCCGCCTCGTACAGTTGACTTGGGATGGACTGGATGGCCCCGAGGAACAGGACAAAGTTCAATCCTGTGTACCGCCAAACGGACGTTGCCGCGAGGGATACGTTGACGGCGTCGGGATCGCCCAGCCAGGCCGTTGTCGCACTTTCCAGACCCACAGCCTTCAACAGACTGTCGAGGGTGCCGTCCGGTTGGTACAGGTAGAGGAAGACCAGCCCGATCGCCACCCCGTTAATCAGGTAGGGAAAGAAAAGAACACCTTTGAAGAAGTTACGGAAGCGCGTGTTGAAACTCAGGATGGTGGCGAAGTAGAGCGCGATCCCCATCTGAAGAAAAGACGCGCCAATGTAATAGAGACTGACGAAGAAGACCCGGAAGACTTCGGGTTCCGTGAAGATCTCGATGTAGTTCTCGAGTCCAACGAACTCCTTCTCGAGATCAATTCCGTCCCAGTCCGTGAAGCTGTACCAGATGAGGTTAGCCGCCGGCACGAAAGTAAAAGTGATCAGCAGGGCCAAGGGAGCGATGAGAAAGAGGTAGGGCGTGATTCGCCTGTGCTTTTTGAGGGTGCGTGAGGGGCGAGCCTCTCGTTCAAGTGGCGTACCCGCCGTTGGTGGCGCACCACCCGTCGTTCCTGTCATCTGTGACATGGTCACCGGATCCTTTCCGGGTGCGGCGTCTAGTTCAAGTCGAGGGCTGTTGGATGAAGACATTGCTGCGGTGAGCGCCGACCATCGGTACCGTCCGACGCTCACCGCGTTCGATGCCTTAGCTAACTGGTTACCTCAGCCCGAGCTTGCGCCCAACGAGTGTTGAGATCCTCGAAGAAGGACTCCTTGTCGCCGTCGGCCGCACCCCGCGCGACGTCCACCAGTTGCTGACGGTAGATCTGGCCGAACAGGTCAATCTCTGCCTCGTTATAGATGTCCGAGTGCAGCGTGGCATTTTCAGCTGGCGCTGGGGTCAGTTCGATCAGTTCCACACCGAGTTCTTCGAAGGTGGACAGAGACTCAGGCAGTTCGCTGTCCACCTGCGGCGGGATGGCGCCCTGGCTTTCCGCGAATCCCGACTCATTCGCGAACCAATCAACCCATGCGCGCGCAGCAACCTTGTTTTCAGAGTTGACGTTGATGGCGTTCGAGAAGTCCCCGCCGGTCTGCGAGTAGAAAGTGCCGTTCTCCTGATAGGGGAAAGGCATGAATCCGATGGTTTCCGGGTCAACACCAGCAGCTTCGGCTGCGTCCTCGAACTGGGTGATTGCCCATGAACCCAATGCCATTGTGGCGATCTCTCCCGTGGCTGTCATGCCTTTGGAGCCTTCCCATTCCGTGGTCAGCGGATCGTCTTCGCTCAAGCCCTCGGACACGATGTCGAACAACAAACCGTCGAGCACGTACTGCTCTTTTCCTTCACTCCACGGGTTGTCGATCGAGTTCATCTCGTTGACGGTTTCGGGGTCACCCGAGATGCCGCGGTTGCCCTGCCACTGACCGAGTGGCCAGCCGTCTGCATAGTTGGTGTAGTAGGGAATCGCCTCGGTGTTCTCCTGAATAGCGCGCAACGCGTCGAGGAACTCACCGGGCGTTGTGGGCGTTTCCGTGATTCCGGCTTCCTCCCAGACCGCGGTGTTGTAGAGGAAACCGTTTGCGTTGCCAAAGGTTGCCATACCGTAGGCCGTGCCGTCATAGGCCGCCTTGTCCACGTACCGGTATTGTTCCTTCATCTCCTCAACTGTGCCCAACGGCTCGAAGAACTGTGGCAGCTGGTCGGGGGTCACTGAATTGGGAATACCCAGTACGTCGCCGTAATCGCCGGTACTGAGCCGCGTGGTGACTTCGCCCTCGTAGTCGGTGATTGCCTCAAAGTCGACAGTTACGTCCGGATACTGCTCTTCGAATTCGGCCTTGTATTCCTGGAAAAGAGTGTCGACGAGATCGGTGCGATTCGTCAGAACCGTGATCTCGCCCGATGGTTCGCCGCCTTCTGACCCTGTCTCGCCGCCTCCGGCGGAGCAGCCAGCGAGCAGTAGCGCTGCTGTCGCGACCCCCGCGATGTGCTTCTTTGCCATCTGTAGTCTCCAATTCTCGGATGAAGGAGCTCCTAGAGGGTGATGTACGTCATACATCGGTGGAGCTTGACGCTGACACTACTACCGGCTGGAACACTTCGTCAAGTAATTTATGTCAACGCTGACATAGCAACATAAATTCTTTATAAAAACGCTGGATCTCCGATTTATCCAAGGTTTTTTTCATCATCCTTAGGTGTGAACTGACCGGTGATGTCAGCGAAGACACGCCGTCGCGGTGGTACTCTTTCTTCCATGAGCGGCCCAGTGACACGTGACACACTCAAATTCGGCGATGGACCGTCGAGTTCCGATGCCGGCACCATGCGCGTGGCCAGTGCTCAACCGCGAGCCACTCTTGCGGATGTCGGCAAGCTGGCCGGTGTAAGTTCGAAAACCGTCTCCCGGGTCATGCTTGGTGACAAAAAGGTCGCTGAGCCCACCCGTGAACGCGTGCTGGCCGCCGCCCGCACTCTGCGCTTCCGGCCCAATCAACTGGCGTCCAGCCTCCGCCAGGGCAGTACCACCAACGTCATCGCATTCGTGATCGGCGATCTGACCAACCCGTTTTACGCTTTGGTGGCCGCAGGGGCAGAACGGGAATTGGCACGGCAGGGATTGATGATGATCCTCGCCAGCACTGATGATGATCCAACCAGTGAGGAACCGGTGGTCGAAACGTTGCTTCGACAGCGGGTTCGAGCTCTCATCATGGTGCCGATCTCCCAGGACCAGAGTTATCTTGAGGGTGAGCGGCAGCTCGGGACGCCTGTAATTTGTGTGGATCGCCCCGCCCATAACCTGATTGCGGACTCCGTAGTGCTGGATAACCGGAACGGCATGGCACAAGCCGTTCGCAAGCTCACCGGGATCGGCCATCGTCGCATTGCATTCGTTTCGAGTCCAGTTGGACTGCACACCGACCAGCAACGTTTGGCCGGATATGAGGACGCATTGCGGGAGGCGGGGATCCCGGTCAGCTCTGAGTTGGTGCAGATGCCACAGGTCTACGGCACTGTGGCGGAATCCGTCGATGAGCTTATGGCGCTTCCGGAGCCGCCTACCGCGCTTGTCGCGGCGAACAACAAAATTAGCTCGATCATCATCCATGCTTTGCAGGATCGGCTTGATTCTGTGGCTTTCGTCGGCTTCGACGATTTTGAGCTCGCCGACCTCACCGACATCAGCGTTGTAGCGTACGACGCCGCAGAGCTGGGACGCGTTGCCGCCCGCCTCGCCGTCGCTCGCCTTGAGGACCCAGTCGGTCCCCCTGCACACCAACAGATTCCGACCACGCTCATCGCTCGCGGCTCCGGCGAGAAACACCCAATCGTAGCGCCCCAAGAATTGGCGCACTGATAGTCCACAACTGGAAGGAACACACATGGCGCTTGATCGTGGGCCCATCAGGGTCACAGTCTGGAACGAGAATAGGCACGAAGAAACCGACGAGCGGATTGCGAAGATCTATCCGCATGGCATCCATGGAGCCATCCGTGAGGGACTTCAACAGAATCTTGGCTCCGAAGTTGATGTGCGCACCGCGGTGCTGTCCGAGCCTGAGCATGGACTATCCGAAGAAGTGCTCACCAACACCGATGTGCTGACCTGGTGGGGGCATATGGCGCACGGCGAGGTGAGCGATGACGTCGTGGAACGCGTCCACCGGCACGTTCTTTCCGGGATGGGTTTGCTTGTGCTGCATTCCGGGCACTGGTCGAAGATTTTTGTCAAGCTGATGGGCACTTCCTGCTCACTGCGATGGCGGGGTGCTCAAGATAGGGAGTTGGTTTGGACAGTTGAGCCCACTCATCCCATCACGCAGGGTATACCGCACCCGCTCGTCATCGACGAGCAGGAAATGTACGGTGAATACTTCGACATTCCCACACCCGAGGAACTTATCTTCCTCAGCTCATTCAGCGGCGGAGAAGTGTTCCGCAGCGGCTGCACCTTCCGCCGCGGTCACGGCAAGATTTTCTACTTCAGCCCAGGCGACCAGGAGTACCCCGTCTATCATCACGAAGATATTCGACGGGTACTGTCCAACGCGGTCCAGTGGGCCCTGCCCAGCCAGCGTGAGCGTACCTACCCCGAGCTTGGTGAGTATGAGTTGAACGAATTCTTCAATGGACGCAGCTACGAGGGGACGAAGTGAACGCCCACTTTGAGCCCGTTCCAACAGACGCGCCGCTGCCCGTCGTCGTCGTCGGGGCAGGCGGAATGGGCGCCGCATGGATCGCTGCCGTAGAAGAATCACATCTAGTCGACCTGCGCGGCATCGTAGACCTCAACCAGGACGCTGCCCGGGCTGCCGCCGTCGCCGTCGGGCGACCGGACCTACCCACCGGGACAGCTACGGTCCCCCTTGCCCGCGAGACGGGGGCGCAGGCCGTCATCGATGCCACTATTCCTGAAGCACACCACCCCGTCACCACGGAGGCACTCTTTGCCGGGTTGCCCGTACTGGGCGAGAAGCCGGTCGCGGCCACCCTCCCGCAGAGCCTTGCCCTGGCAGCTACATCGACGCTAACCAATCAGCTGTTCATGGTCAGCCAGTCCCGGCGATACAACCAGCATGTAGTCGACGCCCTGGCCATGTCCCGGCAGTTGGGCACGCTGGGAATTTGCAGCGTTGACTTCTTCAAGGCACCACGGTTCGGCGGATTCCGGGACGCTATGCCCCATCCGCTCCTGGTAGACATGGCGATCCATCAATTCGACCTGGCGAGGCTGCTCCTCGATGCGGAACCGGTCTCCGTCTCCTGCGAAGAGTACAACCCCAACTGGAGCTGGTACGACGGCGACGCCGGCGCCCTAGCCATCTTCGAGATGACCGGCGGCGCGCGGTTTATCTTCAATGGCAGCTGGTGCAGCCCGGGGCTGGAAACCTCCTGGAACGGCCGATGGCGCATCAGCGGTGCGGAAGGATCGGTGCTGTGGGACGGTGATAACCCGCCAATTTCGGAACCGAACCAACCGATCGCGGCCAATGCCACACCCGTAAGCGAAGGCATCCGCGGCGCGTTGGTTGAGTTCGTCACAGCACTGCGTGACGGGACGCGCCCGATAGGCGAGGTCCACAGCAACCTTCTGAGCTTCGCGATGGTTGAAGCCGCGGTACGTAGCACTTCGACCGGACAGCGCGTTCACATTCGGGACCTGCTCGACGAATCACTCGCCACGGCGCTTGATTTACCTTTCCACCCGGCAGTTCTGGATACTCTCCGGACCGGCAACGTGCTGGAGTCTCTGCTTCCCGCGTAATAACGCTTCCCTTTTGGTCCGCGTTGCCCCCGTGATCGATCTCCTCTCGTAGAGGCTAGTTTCAAAGCGACATGAACCTCAATACAACGCACCCAGTACGTGCCCTCGCCAGCGCAGCGCGGCCTTACCGCCGCCGCATCTTTGCCGCGCTGCTTTTCAACGTGCTCAAGGACAGCCCCCTATGGGTGATCCCAGTCATCACCGCGCTTGTCATCGACACCGTGGTGCAGGGCGAGGATCTCCGGCGTCTGGCCTTGTTAATCGGGATTGCAATTCTGGTGCTGGCTCAGAACTATCCCAATCACATCCTGTACGTCCGTCTCTACAGTCGCGTCTACCGCTCCATCGCAGCGGACCTCCGCAACCGCCTAACGGAACACCTTCAGGAACTGTCTATCGGATACCACAACCGCAAGAGTGCGGCCGTGATCCAGAACAAACTTGTCCGAGATGTGGAGAACGTCGAACTGCTGATGCAGCAGGTGTTCCCGGTATGCGTACTGTCAATCAATCTGATGATCGGCGCCATCACTGTCACCGCACTGCAGGCACCGGCGTTCCTTCTGGTTTTTGCGTTGACTGTGCCCCTGGGTGCCGCGCTGGTCGCTGGAATGCGCCGACGAGCGCTACACCGAAACGAGGATTTCCGTCGACGCGTCGAGGACCTGTCCGACCGCGTAGGCGAGATGGCGACGCTCATTCCCATCACAAGGGCGCACGGGCTCGAGCACACTGCTGCGCGACGGGTCGCGGCCACGTCCGAAGACGTAAAGCAGGCAGGGTTAGTGCTTGATCGGTTGAACAGCCGCTTTGAAACGACATCATGGGTCTCATTCAACGTCCTGGCAACACTTTGTCTAGGATTGGCCGGCTGGGCGGCCATCACGGATTTCCTGCCGATCAGTGCTGGGCAGGTAGTACTTCTCAGCACCTACTTCGCGACGCTCACCTCAGCCATCACACAACTCATCGGTCTGGCGCCCATCTTTACGAAGGGGATTGAGTCTGTCCGGTCCATCCTCGAGGTCCTGGGGAATCCGGACCTGGAGGATAACGAGGGCAAGGAAACGGTGCCAACGGTCTCTGGGCAAATAACCTTCGAGCAGGTGTCCTATCGTTTCCCTGACGACCCGAAGAACGCGATTGACCAATTCTCGTTGGACATAAATGTTGGAGAAACCGTTGCGTTTGTCGGCGCCTCAGGGTCCGGGAAATCAACCACCATCAACCTGCTGCTTGGCTTTATCAGGCCCACCGAGGGCCGAATCCTGCTCGACGGACGCGACATGCACGACCTGGACCTTCGCACCTTTCGGCGGTTTGTCTCTGTAGTTCCGCAGGAATCGGTTCTGTTCGAAGGATCCATCTACGACAACATCACCTACGGGATGGAGGACGCCAACCCGCAACTCGTCCGTCAAGCACTTGAGCATGCCAACGCAGCAGAGATAGTCGATGCTCTCCCCAACGGGTGGGACACCTTCGTAGGCCAGAGAGGAGCGCGGCTATCCGGTGGTCAGAGGCAACGCCTGACGATCGCACGTGCGCTCATCCGCGATCCCCGCATCCTCGTTCTCGATGAGGCAACGAGCGCACTCGACTCCTCATCGGAGCTCAAAGTGAAGGACGCGCTCGAAACACTCATGCGCGGCAGAACATCGCTCGTCGTGGCGCATCGCCTGTCTACGATCAGAAGTGCCGATCGGATCGTCGTGCTGGATCGAGGCAGGATCGTCGAAGTCGGGGCGCATGACGCACTCATCGGCCTGGACGGCCATTATGCCCGGCTCCACCGTGCACAAGCGGTGTGATATTGCGCGGACGAACAGAGCTCTCCGGGACACACCGGGCGACCATACAGTGACGGAGCTCTTCGACCAATACCTGACGGAACTAATCGAAGGAACCGATAGACGACATGCTGATACCCATCACCAACACCCCCAGAAACTACGACTGGGGTTCCCGCAACGCGATCGCACAGCTCCTCGCCCGAGAACCTTCGGGGCTTCCAGAAGCGGAGTTGTGGCTAGGCACACATAGCGGGTCCCCCGCCCGAATCGCAGACCCCACTATTGCCAATGGCCACACCGACCTATCTGACTGGATGGCCGCGAACGCAACGGACAACCTATCCGCCAAACTGCCGTTCCTGCTCAAGATCCTTGCAGCTGAGCACCCACTGTCCCTTCAAGTTCACCCCGATACACAGCAGGCACAGCGAGGCTTCGCGAGGGAGAACGAAGTCGGCCTACCTCTCGATGATCCAACTCGAAACTACAAAGATGACCAAGCAAAGCCAGAAATCATCGTAGCCATCAGCGACACCTTCGAGGCACTCGCCGGCTTCAAACCGGCGGAGCGTTCCATCGAGGAAATCTCCAAGCTCGGACCACATACAACCCAAACGCTGACGCCGTTGATTGATCGACTGCTCGAAGGGCTCCAGCCCGCTGTCGAGTGGATACTGCTCAGCCCGCAGTCAACGCTAGACGCGCCCTTGCAAACGCTCGTGCAAGCAGTAGACAACGCCAGCCCAAACACCACCATCAAGTTATTGGCAGCTCGATACCCCCGCGACCGGGGTCTGCTTCTAGCCCTGCTACTCAGAAAGGTCACCCTGAAGCGGGGTGGAGGGCTGTTCCTGCCTGCGCGCAACATCCACGCTTACTTGAGAGGTGTAGGGGTCGAGTTGATGAGAGCATCTGACAATGTGCTTCGGGCAGGCCTTACCCCCAAACACGTTGACCCTTTGGAACTGCTCAGCATTGTCGACTTCGATGAGACAAGCGACAACCGGCTCGATCCGACCGCATTTGGCGTGGGCGTCGGAGCGTATCAACCACCGGATGTCGGCTTTCAGATCGTCCGGGTCGATGGCACAGCACCGGCGACAGTGCATTTGGATGGTTCTGCCATCGCCATTTGCTTATCCGGAACCACTCATGTCCACGGCCGCCATAATGCAATCTTCTTGACCGCCGGCCAGTGTCTCTTCATCTCACCAGACGAAGAGACGATTTCGATGACCGAGGGAGCAGAACTTTTTATAGCGATGGAACGCACCGCTTAACAACCATCCCCGTCGAACAAGCGTTATTCGAACCCTAGAGGTCGACTGTGGACGAAGTGAATCATCGAGCTATTCGTGCGGCGAACGCATCAAGCAGACTCGTGCCAGATCACTGAGGTGTCGAGTATTTGGGTTCAACGACTTTCGGATTGCGGCGGGCGGCTCGCTAAGTGTTGCGGGGCAGGAGGTTGCGGGCACTTCGAGCCTCGCACTGATGTCCTCTGGCTTGGGCCATGTGACCTCAAAGAGGCTGTCCGCCGCGCCCGAATGTACGTGGACGCGGGCGCCGACGGGGTATTCCTTCCGGGTACGGGCGATTTAGCGCTCATTGAGGATTTCGTAGCGTCACTCGACGTACCAGTCAACGTCCTCGCCTCACCCACTCTGACCCGACAACAGCTCGCGAGCGTAGGAGTAGCAAGAATCAGCACCGGCTCATTGATCTACCGCGCCGCACCAACCAATGCCATCGCGGCCGCACGCGCCGTTCGCGACGGTCAGCCTGTCCCTACCGCGATCAGCTACGACGAAATTCAAGCGCTACACCGCAGACCTCTTTTCGCGATCGCTTCCCGGGAACGCGTGGAGGAACCCTATTGCGACCGCTGAGCGAAGCGAACGGAGCTTAACTTCGGAGTTGGGTTTCGACGCCGTCGATGAAACTCTTGATGAGTTCTTGGGATGGTGGGAGTACCTGGGTCGGTAGGACTGCGACCGTTTCATGCTTAGGCCAGGAGTACCAGAGGGTGCCCAATCCGCCGCCCAGCCATACCGTGGGAAACGGCACTGATGAATCGTACTCGGCTCCGGTGATTTGAATTCCGTAGCCCCAGCCGCCACCGGCAAGAAGACCTGCGCTGATGGCCCATTTCGTTGTTCCTCTGTGAGCCGGTTGGTGACCATGGCATCTAGGATGTTATGGCTGAGGACGCCTCCTTCACCCGTAAGGAGTGCGCTGGCGAAGCCTAGTAGATCCGTCGCAGTTAAGACCAGCCCTCTGCGGGCGTCAGGGAAAGCCGGTTTTTGTGCCCATCGGCTGTCGGCTGCGGAATCCAGCTACGTCAGTCCGGGGTCACCAGCGGTGAAAGCTGTAGACAGCCTGTCAGGCGGTGCGACGAACGTAGTTCGTACATTTCCAAAAAGTTGAACGTCGCTGGTACAGCAGCTCGTCGAGTGGCTGGCCGCTGGCGCGGGCGAACAGGACGCCAAGCACCCCGTAGGCAAGGTCGTACCGCCACACCGTGCCCGGCTGTTCCATCAGCGGCAGCTCGGCTAAGCGCGTGATCCATTAATCGGGTGTCAGTGGGACGGACGGATCGGGTGGGCCGATTCCCAGACCAGCATCTGCCGCGGCACTCACAGCCGGGCACTCACCCTCGAAGACGAACCCGAAGCCTCGACTGTGGTAAGCCGCTCAGACGGTTATGGCGGCTCTTACATTTCACTGGTGACGGCGCTGATCGTGGTCTTCCTAGTCGTCAACGGAACCCTGAGCGGAACAGCCCAACTGATTCCGTGGTTGGCTCCCACTGTCCTCGGTACCCCACTGATCGAAATGTAGCGTCGTCGCCTCGTGACCGTGGCTGAGCCTGTCCTGACCGCACCGGGTTCACCACCCAGCAGTCACATGATCCAACCGCCAGCGCTCTTGCCTTACACAACCCGTGACAGCTATTTCCGAGCGGCCGTGCCTCTCGTTACCTGAAATGCCTCGCCGACCGCACGACGACCACAAATCGACCAGAGCCGGTGAACCCAGCGGACGAAACTCCCGAAGCGCGTCTCCTTACGGTTTCGGACCAGACCGACGATTTGTGCCGCCAGTTCGTACGCTACAGAGTGTTGAGCAAAGAACTACTGACAACCCAATGCACACCTCGACTGCACAAAAGCCATTGATTCTGCGCGATGGTGAGAGAGGGAACCTCACAAGCTACCGGACTGTTGCCTGGGGACCCAGCGACTGCGGCGATAGCTTTACCGTCTGGCAGAAGTTCGCGGGTGATGCGCTGCTCGGTGCGGATTCGGTACAGGACAGTCTGGGATTGCCAAAACTGCTCACGGCCGGTGGCGTCGTGTTTCCTGCTGGTGTGCGCGCCGCATTCGAAAGACTCAACGTACCGTGTGCGTCAGTCGTTATCCCCTCGCGGATCTCGGCTTCCTTTCGGAGAGTACGAGCCAGCCATTGGGACTTCGCATCCCCAGGATGCGGGAAAGGAATAACTAGCCCCGTAGTAAATGCACGAACGAAAGTAGAGTAAATGCGTGACCGACCTTTTGTGGTTGATTCAGGCTTAGAATGCAGCTGGGAGCCCTCGCCGGTTCAGGACTGCCTCCCTAGTGCGGCGAGGGCTCCCAGCTAGGTGTCGAACGGGTCGCGTTGGGGGTGTTTCACACCGTTGTACGGGTCCGGTTCAATCAGTGGCGTGGCGCAGAGTTGCACAATGCCGCTTCACAAACAGGCTTAGTGAAGTTGGGTCAAGGTCAGCGTGCTGTCAAGTGCAGAGGGGAAGAGCGTCAAATGGGTCTTGCAATGACAGGACGAGCGGGAACCGGTTTTGGGATGGCTGTTTTCACGGCCCTGGCGCTGACAGCCCATCCGCTTGCGGGCGCATACGCGGCCACCACCTCCTACGGGGTCTGGGAGGCATTCGAGGGAGAAGCCAATGCCTATAGTGGTGCGGTCAGTTTCCCCGTGACCGGTATGCCGTCAGCTGAGCTCACTTCCACCTCACGCAGCGGCGCAGTAGGCGTGCAGTCCGGTACCACTGTGTGGTTGAGCCCGGACACTCCCGTCGGTACCGTATATGGGACAAGTCAGGGACAACAGTATGTGAATCTGCGTCCCGCCGCGGACACACCGACCGGAGCCTCCGTCACGACCTACACTTTTGACTCGCCGACACCAACCTCGGGTTGGGCCTTCACCCTCGGCGACATCGATGCCGACGCCGTCATCATCACCGCAATCGGCCCTGACGGGCTCCCCTTATCGCCTGAGCAACTCGGCTTCCGGGAAACCTTTAATTACTGCGCCGTGTCACCGCGACCTGGTACCTGTTCGGGTACCGATGGACTCGACGTTCCCACTTGGAACCCTGTGACGGGTGAGTTGCTCGGTCACCCGGCAGGCATCGATACCGTCGGAGCGGCTGCCTGGTTTGCTCCAACAGCGCCGCTGTCGTCCCTGACCTTTACCTACCGGCAGCGCAGCGGCTTCCCGGTTTATCAGACTTGGTTTTCCGTCCGCGGCAACACCGTCGGCGGGTCCGTTGGAACCGCCGAGAACCGGGTGGCTGACGTGCAAGTCAGGCTGCTCGATCCTGCAGGGAACGAAGTCGCTGCCACAACCACAGCGATCGACGGTAGCTACGGGTTTCCCGATGTTGTCGCTCAGGCTGGTTACACAGTCGAGATCTTGCCACCAGCAGGATACGTCCCGGTCGATGGCACCACACGCACAGTTGACACAACCACAACTGATGTGACGGGCGTGGACTTCACCCTGGCCCTCAACCAAGCCCCGGCAGCGGTTGACGATACCGCCACCACAACCATCGGAACCCCGGTCACCGTGAATGTGCTGGCCAACGACGACGGCGTCGATTCGGCAATCGACTCCAGCAGCACCCTCCTCCTGAACCCGGTCGACGACACATATGCGCCAACGGTGACCCTCGACGGCGAAGGCACCTACGAAACCACTGCCGCCGGGTCGGTCTCCTTCGCCCCGACGCCAGAATTCACCGGGACTTCACGCATCATCTACCAGCTCAGAAGTGCAGACGGAGACACCGCAACCGCTGACCTGGTCATCACAGTCAACCCACCAAACCCGGAGCCGTCTCCCACACCGGAGCCGTCTCCCGTGCCCGAGCCATCTCCCTCACCGGAGCCCTCTCCCGAGCCGGATCCGACCGCACCACCGGTCCCCACAGCTGAACCCACATCGGCGGTGATTCCGCCGATGGTCAACCTTCCTCCGCCGGCGGGCACGGGCGCAGAGTCAAACAACGACCGGCAGCTGCCCGCCACAGGTATAGCCAGCCAGACTCAGCTCACCGGTGCTGCCATACTGATCGTCGCGGGCGTGGTGCTAATTTATCTGCGTCACATCCGCCTCCCCGGTCGGCACCGGTAGTCTGCGATCCGATGTGCGTCGTAAATCCGTTCTCCGTCTCTAACCGAGGTCGTTGAGAAAGTCCACGGTCGAGGAGATGATCCTGTCTTGGACGGTTGCACGTTCCGCGGTTGGCTTTCCATCTCCTGGCTGCGGGCCGTAGTCACCGAAGAAGGCGTGCACGCCGCCGTCTATTTCAAGGAACGCTACATTGTCAGGCAGCAGCTCGCGTGACGCGTCGACGTCCGCCGGCGTGGTGAGCCCGTCCTCACTCCCGCTGATCGAAAGGGCGTCGAGCTGACTGCCGGACAAGTCCTCCAAGGGGTAGGACGCCCAGAACAGGAGCGCCTCAACACGATTGTCTTCGGCCGCGAACATCGCGGCGGACACGCCGCCGAGCGAGTGTCCTCCCACCGCCCACGTCGTGATGTCAGGGTGGTCCTCCAAAGCCTCACCCGCCTGGCCTGATAGAAGCAGGGAAATCCCGAGGGGCTCCTTGAGGATCACAACGGTAGTCCCGTCGAGGGCTACCTGCGAAAGCAGGGGTACATAGGCGAGTGCTTCCACCCTTGCGCCAGGATAGAACGCAAGCCCGCGACTCGTTCCGTTAGGTGGCGTCAACGTGATCGACGTCGCGTCCTCCTCAAAGTTCACCCCCGCCAGGGCAAACCCGCTCACCGGTTGCCCTTGCTCATCGCGTGCCGGAAAGGGGCTAAGCCATGCCAAGGAGGCCATGAAGCCTATGGTCAGCAGCGACGCGAGTGAGCTCAGAACAATCCGAACCCATGATGTTTTACGGTGACGCCGCCAAGACCGGACCACCAAAATGGACAAGATAATTCCGAGTACGAGCGCCACAACCAGCAGACCGGGTAGGACTGGGTGAGAGCGGGCCACCGCCGGATTGGTGAAGAACATCCACAAAGGAACCAGGACCAGCGCGATCGATGCCAAACCAGCGGGAATCTGACAAAGCATGGCACACTCCCCTCTCTTACAAGCTACGCCCCGTGAAGGGCTAACAGTATTCTCTTACCACCGGCGATGCCCAACTATGGAAAGCAGCATCCGATTCGGCGAGATCAGGGTGGTGTGATGAAGCTTTCGCGGACGAGCTGTGGGCGAGTTATCCGCATGGCTCATCGATCAGGCCAGAGCTACCGACCTTGCGTGTGATTAAGGCACTTAGCGCGGCGTCACGTGCGACTTGGAGCCAAAAGGTCTCGCCGCCGCCTTGGGCAAGGGTTGGGCCTCGGCGTCGAATCGTCTGCTGCTCGCATTCACGGGGATGGGCTGGCAGCGGCCCCATGTTGCGGCCGGACTGACTGACGGAGCTATAACTGAACTTCATCGTGCGTTGCGGGAGACCGTTGTCACCAATGAGTGCGACGGGGTTTGGTAGCGGTAGTTGGACCCGGTCGTCGATCTGCGGGTTCATGAGGCGCGATGATTATTCGGACGTCATCACTAGACAAGCTTACAATCAGACTGGCTTACTTAATGCTCAGTATCGTTCAGCATCGACTGATACTCAGCGTCATGTACTTCCTAGACCGATGGATGGGATAAGAGTATGCAGGTCAGCAGGCGACAGGTTCTCGGCGGCGCTGGTGCGCTTTCCGTTGGTGCTCTTCTGAGCGCATGTTCTGGATTTTCACAACCGCAGAGCTCTGACGGTAGTTCGGGTGAGACCAACGAGTTGCGGTTCACCACGTGGGGTAGTGAGGCTGAAGCGGAAGGTTTCCGCAGAGGCATCTCAGCCTTCGAAGAGGCCAACAGCGGCGCACGCATCAATTTGGACTTAGTTCCATATGAGCAGATTTTCCAGAACATTGATGCCCAGTTGCAGGCCGGCAACGCACCGGATCTGTTTAGAGTCGACTACGGTAACCTCGGCGTTTACAGCAGCCAGGATCAGCTGCTCAGTCTGGCGGACTACTTTGATTCCGCTGAGGTCGAAGCGTTCATCCCGGCCTTGTGGCGTGCGGTGGAGTTCGACGGCATTCCCTATGGTGTTCCCCATCAGACGGATACTTCCGCACTCGTGTACCGGATGGACCTCATGGAAGAGGCCGGAATCACGAATATCCCGACTAGCCTGGATTCTGCGTGGACGTGGGAGGAGTTCGACCAGGCCGCCGCCACGTTACGCGAATTTATGCCGAACGATCAGTATCCCTTCGCCTATAACTGGCAGCTGGCCGGATCCGTGCGCTGGCTGAGCTGGTTGTTCCAAGCAGGCGGCAGATTGCTGGGTGAGGACTTGACTTCATCGGCGATCAACTCACCGGCCGGAGCGCGGGCACTCGACTTTACCAAGGGCTTTTTCGAGAAGAACCTTGTTCCGCCGAACAGTTCGGTCAAATCAGCCACTTACGCCAGTGACGCCTTCGTATCCGGCACCACGGCGATGCTGTTCGCTGGCAACTTCATCCTTCCTGATCTCGATTCTCGCATCACAGATTTCGAATGGGGTGCCACCTACCTGCCACGTGATGAACGGGCGGCCTGTGACCTCGGTGGCAATGCCCTTGTCGCAACGAAGAACGCCCGGAACCCTGACCTTGCCGCTGCTTTTCTGAGATTTATGGTGCAGGAAGAGCAGATGACCGACTTTGTCACCCGAGCATCCGAGCTTCCCACGTTGCAAAGTCTGGTCGGTGCTGACCTTGAGTACGCCGTCCGACCAGACATCGCCCCTATCTGGGTCGAACAAGCAACAACTCTCACACCAAAAGATGTCGAGCAGCTCGCTTCCCCTGCACTGGCTGAAATCAACGTAGCGCTCAGCAATCAACTGGAAGCCGCCTTCGTTCAACAACAGCCCACCGACCAGACCCTGGCAGCCATCGCCGAGGGCATCACTCAAGCAACAAGCTAATGGCGGCTGAAGCCCCCGTGCGCCAGGACCGGTTATCAACTGGTGCGCCACCGCGCAGACGTAGCTGGCGGCGATGGCTAGAAATGGCAGGAGCTACCGGCTTTCTGCTACCCAGTTTCGTTCTGCTTGGCCTGTTTCTGTTTGTCCCGCTGGGCTGGGCTTTCCTGATCAGCTTCCAAGCCTCCGGCGGGTTCGGTGGCACCGAATGGATCGGCTTCACCAACTATCTCCAGCTCATCAATGATCCCGTGTTCTGGCGTTCTCTGCTGAATACGATCCTCTTCACAGCGATCACGGTGCCGCTGAGTATGGGTCTCGGACTTGGACTCGCGGTGCTCATGAATTCGGTACTCCCGGCCCGGAGACTCTTCCGTACCCTCATATACGTTCCCATGGTGATTTCCGGAGTGGCGACAGCGCTCATCGGACTCCTACTCTTCGACGAGAACACTGGTGTGATCAACAAGCTACTGGGAACCGCCTTCCTGGGATCAGTGCCCTGGCAATCCGAGGGAACCGCTGCAATGACATCAGTCATCCTCATTACCCTATGGATTCGACTGGGCTTCAACATGGTCATCTATCTCGCCGGATTGCAAGGCATCTCACCTGAGCTTTACGAGTCGGCCCGGCTGGAAGGAGCCGGCGGATGGCAGCAGTTTCGTCACATCACGCTCCCATTGGTAGGGCCGTCGTCGTTCTTCCTGCTGATCATGAACGTCATCTACTCCTTCCAAGTATTCGACACCATCTTCGTGCTTACCGGTGGCGGTCCTGGTCGGTCCACCTCAGTTTTGGTGACATACGCCTACGAGAACGGCTTCGTCACCCGCAACCAGGGGTACGCCGCCGCAATCGGCATCGTCATCTTCCTCTTCACGTTGATTTTCACCGCCCTGCAATGGCGCGGCAGCCGAACCCGTGACACGGCCGGATAGGACACGCCATGACCAGAACCGCCCACGGCACATCCCCGGTCATCAACGCTGCCCCTGAACCGGTCATCGAACGACGAAAGATAGTCCCGCCGAAGGTGCGGGCCGCCTACTGGGCACGCGTCTGTGCAGCGGTACTGAGCGCACTGATCATGGCCTTTCCCCTGTATTGGATGATCACCATCGCGCTCACTCCGCAATCCGAAATTCTCAGCAGGGAACTATCGTTCTGGCCGCAGCAGCCCACGCTGGATAATTTTCGCCGGATCTTTGCAGCATTCCCTGCCGCGACGTGGTTCGGTAACTCAGTCGTCATCACCGGTATCGTCACGGTGCTGACCGTGACCGTGAATCTGCTTGCAGGGTACGCTTTCGCGAAACTGAACTTCCCCGGCAAAGGGGCCATTTTCCTGCTGGTGTTGAGCACCATGATGATCCCGGTACAGGTTATTATGGTCGCGCAATTCCGACTGGTCACCGAACTGGGTATCTACGGCACCTTCTGGGCGGTGATTTTTCCCTCCGCAGCCTCGGCATTTGGCATTTTCCTTGCCCGCCAATTCATCATCGCCATCCCCGACGAACTCCTCGAAGCAGCGCGAATGGACGGAGCCGGCAGTATCCGAGTCTTCCTGCGCATCGTGCTGCCGCTGTGCAAACCACTGATCGCCGTACTCACGCTACTCACCGTGATGTATCAATGGAACGACTTCGCATGGCCCCTGATCGCCCTCAAAGACAGCGAACTGTTCACCCTGCCCATCGGCCTACTGTTCCTGCAAGGCCAATTCACCACCGACTACGGAGCCATCATGGCTCTAGCCCTGATCTCCGTTACACCCATCGTGCTGCTCTTCCTGGTCTTTCAGAGATACTTCGTGCAAGGACTCGCACGCACCGGCATCCGATAACTCCGCTTCGAAACCACGTTCGAAACGCCTCGCCATCAGAGTCTTCAGAAACGCGATAGGGCCGTCGGCAGGCGCCCGCCGGGCAGGTGCCTCTTGAGACATGCGCTAGGACCGATGTGGCCGACCTCGGACTATCACCGCTGCCACGGTGCATGGCCGAAGTCCACCAATTGTTGCCTCGCAGCCACGGCTCGCGGGGAAGACCTCGTGCGGTTCACTCCTTCCGACGATACAGTAAGCATGCTTCCCTTTAAGGTAGTGGGCATCGATTCGGCGCCGTGTTGCTGGGCGTCCACCCCTTGCGCGGGTGACCGCAGCACCAGCCTTTTAACCGCTAAATGTAGATGAAAGCGGGAATGATGTCGGATCTGAATCAGTGGTCGACCGCACGGTTATTGATCACGTCCGCTCACCGTGTGCCCAACCGCTTCTTCCCTGCTGTAACCGAAGAGGCTCTCGGCGGCCCGATTCCAGTCGGTGACCACACCGGCGCCGTCCATCCCCACGAACCCATCGGCGGCGGTATCAATCAACCGCTGCGCGCGATCATTGATGGCTAGCTGGTCCGTGAACCGGTCATCCAACATACTGTCCCTCATATCCGGCCAGCCGGATACTTCCGGCGATGCTCAATGAATCAGTCGTCACGGCTCAGTCAGAGACCAGTGCACAGCAGCAATCGCGCGCCAATTCACGCACCAAAGTTGCAAAGAACTATCGACCGCTGCGCCGTCTTCGTTAGTACCGAGCCCGCAGCACGAACGGTCGAAGGAAAGTGTTTCAACCTCACCGACACGCCATTTGTGTCTGCCTCACGTAGATCCATGCCCCAGGCAGGAACAAGAAACATCCACACTGTGCGCGCAATACGGATCAGAACCCTGCTCGGCAGAAACCCTCGTTCGCCGAGGGAGTGAAGCCGCTGGGTCGCATCGACGATCACTGTCGACAGACCCTGTCAGCAGCAGCGAAGGCCTCGGTCACCAGACCTACAGCATCCACCGCGCGATTCTCTGCGTTGGGTTCCCCTGAAGTGCTGAACCGATTAGGCTCGGGCATGTCAGGTCAGGCGGGTAGAGGGCGCCAGGCAAAACCTCTTAAGCGCAAGGAAGCATGCCATGTCTGAAAACACCTCTGCCGACAGTAACCACAGCATCCGCGACTGGGCCGACCTCGCCGAGGAGATGTGGTCCTATCTCACCGGCAAGGGTGCGGCAGTCAACTACAGTTTCATCGACATGACCATCGAGGTTCCCCGGGATATCGGCCCGGACGCACCTAGGGCCACCTGGAAACTTAATGGGACAGTGCGCGTTACCACCAGTGATAACGACGCCGCAGGCTCCGACAGTCACCGGAGCTGATCCGTGGGACAGCGCATCCGGCTGGACATAGACCTCTCTGTTTCGCTGCATGACCCGGATGCGGCAGGCCAACCTGGTGAAGGAAAGCACGGAACCGTCACGGCGGCGGGCTCCGAGGTAACCATTTACTGAGACAAACCCTCACTCGCCGGTCTCGGCGGGGCAGGATCGATGGAGAGCCTTCGGCAACTCGGTGCAAGCCTCGCCACCCAGGGACTCACTGTGACTCTCGCGGGCCCAAGCGGCACCATCGTCAGCCTGGGTGCGGTCGAGACATCCGCGACGCAGCGGCTTATCACCCGCTCACCGCACATTCGAGCAGGGTCGCTGGCAGCGCTGGCACCGTTACTCAAATCCCAGAAACGCGGCGGCGGGCCTGGTCTTGTGCCGCCTTCGACTCCACTGCCCATCGTGCCGACCGTGAACCGGCGCGTCCGCCGCCGCCAGATAACCACCACTCATCACACCGCCGGCAGCGGTCGGCCGCGGCTGATCTTCGTACAAAACTCCGAATCGTGGGACGGGCAGATCCCCCGAGAGGTGAACCTCGCGGGAAGCACAACAGTGATCGGTAGCGCACCCGAATCGGATCTCGTTCTTGAAGGTCTGCTCCCACTCCATGCCACTGTGGAACACAACGACGACGATGAGTACGTCCTCATCCCGCACGGACCCGTCCGCGGAAGTGTGCAGCCGCATGAACCGACCATCTTGCGCACCGGAGCGCGTGTGCACCTCGGGAGCTGGTGTTTGGCCTATTTCCGCGAGGAATACGCAGACCACGGACGGCCTTTCGGCGGTAGGAGCGGCGGAGAGTTAGCCTACCAACGCCCGCAGTACGATCCACGCACAGGAGCGGTCGAAGAAGACGGCTCGAGGGGAATCGGGGACTTCCGCCAGAACCCCCACTAATCGAAACGACGCTTGAGCTTCGCGGAGCGACTCGAACGGGACGTGCGCACCCGCATTGCCAGAGGCGCGCGGTGAGCACCAATTCAGGTACGACGGCTTACCGATAATGAGCTGCAGCCGATTGTTCTAGGCATCTAGTGTGATTGCCGTCATGGCATCGTCCCGCTGTGACAATCACTCCACCCGTTCTGTGCCCTATGAGAGGTAGCTGCTGTGAAGTCATTTGCTTGTGGAGATGTGGTTCCTAGTTGTGAAGCCCACTGGGTGTGCAGCACCGAGGACGAAATCCTCGTCAATGTCGCAGCACATGCTCGGGAGGTGCATGGACTGGTCGAGATCTCGGATGACCTCGCCCTGTCGGTCCGCCGGTCTATCGTCGCCGTGAGCTGAACGACGCTCGATGCTCTCCAAGGCCGATAGCGGAAGGCTCGTCTCGTTGGACCTGCTGTCGCAGGCGTGCCTGGGTCAGGGATTGGGCAGCGCGTACCAGCCGATTGTCGACACGGTCCGCGGATCCGTTGTCGGATATGAAGCGCTGGCACGTTTCCCCGGTTTCGAGGAGAAAAACCCCGAGGTGTGGTTCATCGCTGCCCGCACACACGGCGTAGCTGCGGAGCTTGAGGCTGCAGCTCTCCGTTCGGCGCTCAGTGCCCGCAACACGATGCCGCCGAATTGTTTCCTGACCGTCAACGTTTCCCCCGACTTGTTGAGTGCTGATCAGATCCGCGAAATCTGGCGCGCCGAGGATGACTTGTCGGGCTTGGTCGTCGAGCTGACGGAGCAGACCGCGATCGACTCCTATCTGCACCTTGAACCGGATTTGAACCGGCTGCGAGCGGCAGGGGCGTTGATAGCGGTCGATGACGCCGGCGCCGGCTACGCGGGCTTACGTCATCTTCTCTCCCTTCGTCCCTCGATCATCAAGATTGACCGTGATCTCATTCATGACGTTGACCGCGACGAAGCCAAGCGGGCCATGATCGAGATGCTTGGCACGTTCGCAAGCCGGGTGGATGCTTGGATCCTCGCCGAAGGAATCGAAACAGCCGAAGAACTCGACACGGTGACCGGGCTGGGCGTCCCTCTCGTGCAGGGCTATCATCTGGCTCGACCGTCCGATCCCTGGGCTGGTATACCGCTGGACATCGCGCACCGCTTAGCAGCGCGTACACGGACGGATTCGCAGGAGTCGCTCCGCAGGATTGTGGAACCCGCAGTCACAGTTTCCACGATCGAGTCCGCTGCTCGGGCTTTTGGAGAGGACCCCCGGCTGCGGACCGTGGTGTTGCTCAACGCCGAACGACGGCCAGCGTGCGTCTTGGACGCCGAGTCAGCCGCCCTCGGGATCACCACTCCTGCCCTGCGGGTGAACCTGGACACACCGATCGATACAGCTCTCGCACGCTCGATGACCCGAGAACCACAGGAGCGCTACCACCCCTTGATCATCACTGACAACGCCGGACGCTTCGCGGGAATCGCACGCATGGAGCGGATGATCACGGCATTGGCCACGAGAACCGCGGCATTAAACCCAACGGAGGTGTCCTAGTCGGCGAGGTGCTGGCTGAACCGGCGGATCTCTTCATGAAAGCGCAGGGGACCTCGTCATGGATATTGTGACCGATCCGCGGGAAAGCCACGGTAGTGCACTCAGAGAGTGACGAGGCGAGCTTCACGGTGTCGCCACCATGAAGGGCACTGCCGTTGTTCTCGTCGGCGGCAAGCAGCAGGACCGGGCACTGAATCCGTGGAAGGTCTTGATCTGGGTCGACCCCGTCGAACAGAGCACCATTCAAGGGATCGTCGAAGACTCGGGGGTCCAGTTCATGCCACCGCTGTGCACGCACCTGAACGGCCGCTGCGCCAACGGCTTCCGACAAGGTCCTCCCGTCCGGCTCGCGCCAACCCTGCATCCACCGAGTCAGTTCAGTGACCGTCTCACCCCGCTGATGATGATCGACCAGCACCTCGCGGTCGCCTTGAAAACGAAACCGGTATCACTGTGTCCGAGACGAGGCTGCTGCGCCAAGTACATGGGTGGATCCTCAAGGACTATCGCTCGTACCAGTTCTGGTTCACGGGCCACCAGATAGGCGGCCACTAAGGCTCCGAGTGAATGCCGACCACAATTGCCGGTCGTCCCACGACCTGGGCGAGGAAACGCTGACATCCCGGCCGTAATCCGTAAGGCGATTCCTTCCAGCCCTATCGGAGGCACCATGGCCCCGGAACTCCAGCGCGTACGCATCCGACCACTCGGCGAACCGGGGCAGTAGCGGAGTGAATGTCTCGACCGGACAATGGAGGCCGTGCACCAACACAACCGGAACACCATCGGCTGGCGCTCGAAAATACCGGCAGGAGACCCCGTCTAGGTTCACCCGTTGAGGCAAGAAATCATGCACCTGATATCGCCCTCCCTCAGAAGCTGACCGCTCCTACTCGGAACGCATCGCTATCGCCGCACTGTCAGCGGCCGATTGTCCCTCAACATAAATCGTGGCAGTACTTGTCACTGTGCTTGTCCTCGATCACTGGGGCCTCTTCGGATACACCGCAGCGTACATGGCACGGTGTGATTCTTGCAGAGCAGTTTCAACAGACTCGGCTGATCACCGCGGTAACGAGCGGTTCCAGGCCCTCCCGAAGGCGTTCCGGGATCCGACCGTCCATGAGGTGGTCGCGTGCCCTTCGCACGTGGTCTTCAGCGAGTGTTGTCACGTAAGATTTGGCTCCCATGTTGATGAGGACGGAGCGTATGTACGCCGCTTCACGCCGGGAGAGGCGCGGTGATCCGATCAACGGCGCAATTGAATCCCAACCGGGTTGAGAGGCCGCGTAGATGATCAGTGCTGTTCGTTTACCCTCGCGCAAATCACCGAGAGTGGTTTTGCCGGTGCGCGACTCTGTACCAAATACTCCCAGTAGGTCATCGACGAGCTGGAATGCCACGCCAATTTCTCGGCCGAATCGTCCTAGTGCGGCGATCACCGACTCAGAAGCACCGGCTAAGGTGGCTCCGACTTGAAGGGGTGCTTCGAACGTATACACCGCAGTTTTCAAATGACTCGTCATGACAGCCAATTCCGGCGGTGGGATCGTCGGTGAGGTGGTGGCGTCGACATCAAGATATTCTCCGGCCGCAGCAGTGAACACCGCATGATCCAACAACCTCATGATTGCTCGCCGGTTCTTCGCCGGCGCCTCGACATCGGCCAGCAGGCTGTAAGCCTGCGACAAAGCCAGATCACCGGCGATCACACCCACGGATGCCCCGACGTGGGTCGCGTCCGCCATGGTAACTCCCGCGCCCAAGGCGCGACTGCGATACCTCCCGGAAACGTTCGGCACACCACGGCGGACATAGTCCCGGTCGATCACATCATCGTGAATCACCAGGGCAGTATGCAGCAGTTCGAAGGCCGCACCGGCCGTCGCCGCCGAATTCGGATCCAATCCCCCACAGAGTTCGTAAGCGCGCATCACCATGCGCGGCCGAATTCTCTTGCCGCCGACAGTGCTCGCTTCGATGGCCTCCCATAGCTCGAGATAGCCGCTATCGAGCTCGGCCGCCTTCTTCTTCGAGCGCTCGAAGAACTGTGCGAGCATTTCCTCGACCACCCAGTCACCGGAGTCGGCCCACACATCCGAGGTGGGCGAGACGAACTGTTGAGGCTGATGCTCGGTCATCGGCCTCAGACACCACGGGAAGGAGCTGACGACGACGAATCCACGTATCGCATAGCCGCCTCCTTTATCTCGATGATGGAACTAATCTACTGCCTAGTCATGCGAAGCTCCCGCTGCGCGTACGGCCGTAGCGCACGCTGACCCGCATCAAGTGCGGGACACGCGGCCGCGCAGCGCCGTGAAGGCCAGCGTGAAACTGACGGCGCCGACACCGGCGACGGCGAGCAGACCCGGACCCAAGTCGGCCCAGATCCACCCGTCGCTGAGCAGGGAACGTAACGCTGCCAGAAGGTAGGTAATCGGGTTGAAGTCGGCGATCGTCGCCAGCCAGCCGGTGAGGGCTTCCTGTGGCAGGAACGCGGTGGTGAGAAACGCGAATGGAAAGAACAGCAGGAATGAGGAGTTGACTGCGCCCGGGCTGCCGGTGCGCAACGCAATGGCGTAGGGGAAGCCGGTGAAGGCCAGCCCCCAGAGCCCGGCGATGAGAACGAAACCCACCATTCCTGGGATGCCGGTGGTGAAGTTGACGCCGACGAGGAAGCCGAGGATCAGCACCGGCACACACAACGCCATGACAAGTACGAGGTCCGCAACCATCAGTCCGAGTAGGAGCGCTGACCTGCGCATCGGGGTCAGGAGTAGGCGGTCGAAATAGCCGCTGCTGATGTCCGTGACCAGGCCGCTGGCGCGGGAAACACCCGTGACAGCGAAGATGATCGCCACGGGTAGTTGGAACGCGCGAAAGTCCTCGACGCCTCCTGCCTCGGCCACCGGTTCCAGAGCGCCGATGTTCACGACGAAAAAGAAGACCGGAATGATCAGGGCGGGTATCACTTCGGCTGGTGTGCGCGGAATCGCGCGTAGCGCCCGGGTTGCTACGGAGGCGAGGTCCCGGAGGAAGCCTGCCCGGCGCGGCTCGATTTTCACCGAGGCTGAAGTGGCGGCGGGATGATTGCTCATGCGGACTCCGTTTGCTGATGACCTGTCTCACCGGAGCTGGTATCGCTACGGCTGGTGGTGATGTGCTCACCGGTGACCGAAAGAAATACGTCGTCCAGCGACGGGCGGCGTAGAGCGAGCTCACGCACGTCTGCACCGGGAACCTCGGCCAAAGCCACGGCGATCGGACTGATCGCTGACGGCCCGTCGGTTACTTTTAGCGTTAAGGTGCTTCCGCTGATAGTGATGTGCTGCACCGTGTCCAGCCGCTGTAATGCCGATTCCGCTTGGCCGGATTCACCGCCGAGGGTCACGACGACGACGTCGGAACCGATCTGTCGTTTCAGCTCCGTCGGAGTACCTTCGGCGACCAGCTTGCCCTTGTTGATGATTCCCACACGGGACGCCAATTCATCGGCTTCTTCTAAGTATTGCGTGGTGAGAAACACAGTCATTCCCAATTCGGTGTTGAGCCTGCGCACCTCCTGCCAGACACGAGCCCGGCTGACCGGGTCCAATCCGGTCGTCGGCTCATCCAGGAACAACACCTCTGGATCGTGGATGAGAGCTAACGCCAAATCGAGGCGGCGCTTCATACCGCCGGAATACGTGCCAATCCTGCGGTCAAGTGCGTCACCGATATCGACCAGATCGGTCAGCTCAGCGATCCGGTGCCGTGTGACCTGCGGTGTCAATCCATAGAAACGGCCCTGCAGGGTGAGCATCTCCGCGCCGGTCTGCTGATCATCCAACGCTGCGTCCTGCAACGCCACACCCGCGCGCAGACGAATCTCCCCCGACTCGGTAGCGACATCGAATCCCACCACACGGGCACGACCCGATGAAGGAGTGATGAGCGTGCACAACACCCTCGTCAGTGTCGACTTACCAGCCCCGTTGGGGCCGAGGAAACCATAAATTTCCCCCGCCGCCACGGACAAGCTCACTCCATCGACCGCAGCACGACCACCAAATCGCTTGATTATACTCTCCGCCACAATCGCCGGTTCCAACACGCTCATACTCGCTCCCGCCCGCTACGCCCAACGCACACAGTACGATTATCGAAAGGTTCGATGGTCAAACAATAGGAGTTGGGGTGGAGACGCACAAGGGCATGGACCGCAAAGATCAGGTGGGTGGGTTGCTACAACGTTTCGCTGCGGTATCGGAGGATCTCAGCCGCACCTTCGCCACCCGGCACGGCATGCACCACACAGCGGCCCGCGCCATCGTCGAATTGATGGAAGCCGCCCAAACCGGCACGCCCTTGACCGCCGGACAACTCGGCGAGGTCCTCGGCCTCTCCCCCGCCTCCGTAACCGCCCTGGTCGATCGAATGATCTCCGCCGGGCACGTCCGACGTGAAGCGCACCCCACCGATCGACGGCGCATCCTGCTCACCGTGGAACCAGCAGCAGTGGAACTGGGGGACGAATTCTTCCGCCCCCTAGCCGACGAACTCCTCACCATGATGGACCAATACACTGACCAGGAACTGGAACTCATCAGCCGGTTCCTTCAGGACTCCACCCTGACAATCCAAAAACACCTTCACGGCTTCGACTGAAGGCGGCCACACTGGGCGGCAAGCGCGATCACCGCTCTTGTTTCTCGCGCAAGGTCATGATGAGAACGGTCCGAAGAGGAATAATCCGTGGCCGTGGCTGATCGGCATAGGCGTAGTATTCGCTGCCTGCATCGTCTTGTTCATAGTCGGGCGCTTGATTGATATTTAGCAGGTTCCGTTCGTCGGATACTGGCTTGCTCCGATGAGGGTCAGCTTCCGCTACTTCGACGCACTCTCGAATCCCGTACGCGTCATGGTTCCCCAAACCTGCTTCTTTCCGCGCAGCGCGGCCCACCAGCCTTGAATGCGCCACACCGCGGTGAGCTGCCGGTAACCGAGGTTCTCCTGGACTGAGACGAGAAGTGCCACCCACAGGTCCCGCCAGCGGTTGTACCGGTGGAAGGAAGCTTCCTCCACCAGCAGGGCCATGAGCGACACGAAAATGGCGTAGAGGTAAGCGACTGCGATGAACGCTAGCGCATAGGGAACGTTGACCACTCCGAGCAGCAGGCCGAGCGGCACGATGATGATGCCGAAAAGCTCGATCGCCGGGGCAATGAGTTCGAAGATCCAGTAGTACGGCAGCGCCACCATGCCAATGGAACCGTAGCGTGGGTTGAAGGTCATGCCCCGATACTTGGTGAGCACTTCCCACAGTCCGCGGTGCCAGCGCCGTCGCTGGCGCGCCAGGACGGCTGCCGTGGACGGCACCTCGGTCCAGCACACCGGTTCGGCGATGAAGACCACGCGGTACTTCTTCTTCGCCAACCGCATCCTGCGGTGGAGCCGCATGACTAGTTCGAAGTCCTCGCCAATGCAGTCCGCGTCCAGGCCACCCGCTTCGATAACGAGGTCCCGCCGGAACATCCCGAAGGCACCGGAGATCAGGATGAGCGAGTTCAGCTGCGACCAGCCGGCACGCCCCAGCAGGAAAGAGCGCAGGTACTCAACGATCTGGATCCGCGCGAAGTAGTTCCGGGGCATTTTTACGTTCACAACCCGGCCGCCAACAACTTCGCACCCGTTGGCCACCCGCACCACTCCGCCGGTTGCGATCACGCGCTCGGGATCGTCGGTGAAGGGCTTGGACACCACCAGGAGGGAATCGGGATCAAGGAGGCTGTCGGCGTCGACCATCACCACGAGATCCTTGGACGCGGCGTTGAGGCCCATGTTCAGGGAGTCGGACCGACCGGAATTCTCGGTGTCAATGACGACGATGGGCAGCGCCGCATCTCGCGCACGATACACCGCGCGCACCTGCCCCCGGACGGGCACCTTGATCAGCACCTCGCGCGGGTCTTCAACGAGCCCGTACGCGTCGATCAGGATCTGCAGCGTGTCATCCGTGCTGCCGTCATTCACGATCACCACCTCGTGATCGGGGTACCGCAGGTCCAGCACCGAACGTACCGAGGTGGCGATGACCGTGCTCTCGTTGTACGCCGGGATGATCACCGAAATGCCGGGACTGAGCGGCGATGCGGCCGTGGTGCGTGCACCCGCGAACGACTGGCGCCGCAAGTGCGCGGTGAAGTTCACGCTCGCGAAAAGGATCAGCAGCAGCAGCGAAGTGTTGATGACAAGGAAATAGGCGAGGATCGGGTAGGCAGTTACCTCGAAGACCCACTCAACGCCGGACCTCAAAGCCTCGATAATCGCGTCCACGTGTTCCCCCTACCAGTCCACCAGGATTCGCCGGACGTCCGCATCGGCGCTCTGCGCAACCTGTTTCCGCACCTCGCGCGCCTCAGCCCCCGGCATGACTTTGAGCGCCTGGCCCGCGGCCTGCCGGACCGACGGCGAGACAACCGGTGCGCGGGACAGGTCCGCCAGAACGTGCGTAGCGGGCTTGTAGCCCAGCCTTCCCAGCGATCGTGCGCACGCCGCGATAACGACGTCGGACGCGTCCTCACGATCCGGTTCCGCCATCAGGCACTCAAACAGGGCATCCGCAGCCTCCGACATGAGCAGCAGCCCCACCACTGCGGCGGACCCGTAGCGGATACCCGGGTCCGGATCACGGAGCCCCTCGATGAACACCGCAGGGTCCTGCTCCGGCAGGTTGAGCAGCGCGGTGGCCGCGACCGAGTGCGGAATACCGCTCCCCAGCGCCAGCGCGTCGACCAGGTGACCGCCGGCCTCAGGACGGGCCGCGACACCCAGGGCACGGGCCGCGACCAGCCGCACCTCAAGACTCTTGTCCTTCAGCGCCGCAGTCAGCGGATCGACAACGTCTGCTCCGCCAAGGATCCCGAGGAGCTCAGCCGCTTTCGACCGCTTCACCGCGCTCGATGAGGTGATCTGCTCGCGGGACTTCTCCAGCAAGCCACGCCCGGCCAGCACCTGGACCATGGCTTCCCGCACTTCGCCGCGGACCTCCGGGATCATCCGCAGGAGGGCCTCCTCGACGTGCGCACCAACGGGACCGGACGCCGCGACGAGACTGCCAATCAGCGCATCCAGCTCATCATCCTCAGCGACGGCGAGCTTCACCGCCTGTTTGCGGATCGCGGCATCGTAGGCGGCTCGTCGGCGCTCGCGGCGATGCCGCGCACCCTTAACCACGACGACGGCGGCCAGCGCGGTCACGCACGCAATCGCGAGAATGACGATGGCCATGGCCAGGACGTCCCAGGAGACCAGCACGGGACGCTTCTAGCGGGCCAGGATTCCGGCGACCCGGGCCGCGAGCTCGCGCGGACTGAACGGTTTCACCACGTAATCGGTAACACCCGCCGCGAAGCCGCTTTCGATGTCGCGCTCCTGGTTCTTCGCGGTCAGGAGGATCACCGGGACGGAAATGGGCGGCTCCGCTGCGCGCATCATCCGGACCATGTCCACTCCGGACATGCCGGGCATCATGACGTCCGAGATCACCAGGTTGTAGGTATTCCGCGAGGCAAGCTCGAAACCGGAAACGCCGTCGCCTGCAGTCTCCACCTCGTATCCGCTGGACTCCAGCTTGGTTGAGACCAGGTCGCGGATGTCGGCGTCATCATCGACCACCAGGATCTTGTGTGGCATTGCAGCCCCCTCCATGCATGCTCGTTACAGGTTTTCACCGCTGTTTGGTCTAAGCGTAACGGCAGGGACCGGATGCGAAACCGCGAAGCACAGAGTTGATAACTTTATCAAGTATGATCGACGAAACTTTGCGGCTGATAACTTTATCATGACAAATCTTGCTGATAAAGTTATCAACATGCGTAACGCACTTAACAGTCCGTTCAGTCCCGGCTCCGACAACGTTCCGGAGATTTGGGCCGGCCGCACCGAGCAGCTCAGCGACTGGCGCGACGTCATGCGCCCGCGCAGACTTGCCGGATTGCCTGAGCGTGGCAGGACCATTCTCGGTGAAGCTGGTCTGGGCAAATCGACCCTGGTGCGCCGCATCGCACGCGACGCTGCTGCCAGTGGCGGCTGGTCAACGCCGCAGCTGCGCATCCCTTCCGGGGCTGATCCGCTGAAGCTGGTCGCGGCAGCTGTGCTGAAGCTCGCCGACACCGCTGGCCTGGCCTCCTCCCGCGAACAGAGGATCAAAGACGCCCTGGGCCGAGTGCAGGCCGTTGCGGTATCCGGCATCTCGCTCTCTCTGCACCAGCAGTCCGGCCCTGAGCCCTACACAGTGCTCACTGAGCTGCTGGTCGAGATCGGCCGCGCTGCGATCGCCCGGGGCAATGTCATGGTGCTGATCCACGTCGACGAGGTCCAGAACATCACCGGCGATAAGGCCCTCTCCCAGCTGCTGATTGCGTTGGGTGATGCCATCGTGCACGAGGAGACCATCACTGCTCCTGGTGGCATCACTGTGTCCCGGTCATTGCCGATCGCGGTGTACCTGACGGGTCTGCCCGACTTCGCCGACATGGCTGGCGCCCGCACGGGGGCGACCTTCGCCCGCCGCTTCAAGACCACCACGCTGTCAGCCATTGATGACGAGGACCTGGCATCAGCTCTGCAGCCCTTCGTCATCGACGGCTGGGAAGTCCCTGACGACTTGGGCAGTACCAACAGGGTCCACATGGAACCTGATGCTGTGACGGCGATCATCGATCTCTGCCGCGGTGAGCCGTTCCTGTTCCAGCTCTCCGGCGAGCAGGCCTGGTACGCCGGAAGCACTGACGTGATCACGCGGCCCCAGGTCCTGGCTGGCTGGAAAGCGGCGCGTTCTGAAGCTATTACTCATGTCGAGCGGATCCTCGATCGTCTGCCGGGACGTGAACGTGAGTTCCTCCGCGTGATGGCTGAGCTTCCTTCCAAAGAGCGCACCCTCACCCGCATTGCCCAGGAGATGGGTCACGACAAGCCGACAGCTGCAGGACCGACGTCGCAGCGCCTGGACACAGTGCGCGGCATCATCGAGCGCGGTAAGCCCTACACGTTCCGCCACCGCGCCGTGGAGGCGTACCTGACCAGCGACTGGCCCGACGTTGTCTAGAGCATCTGCGTTTTTCGCAGGCACTGTCATGCAAGAGCAGCTTGAAGGCCTGATCTGAAAGTGCGGGGTTTATGCGGGGTGACCGACTGTTAGATAAGTAAAAGCCCCCGGTTTCCCGAGGGCTTTCAGTGGTGGCTCCGACCGGCGTCGATCCGGTGACCTTTCGATTTTCAGTCGAACGCTCTACCAACTGAGCTACAGAGCCTTGCAACCATCTTACGATGATCACCGTTTGACGCTCGGATCTCTCCGGCCGCCGAAGCGACCCTGACGGGACTTGAACCCGCGACCTCCGCCGTGACAGGGCGGCGCGCTAACCAACTGCGCTACAGGGCCTTGCGATTTTGCAAGAGTTTTATCCTAACAGCACCGTGACGGTGCATTGGACCACTCCTGCGTACCCCCAACGGGATTCGAACCCGTGCCGCCGCCGTGAAAGGGCGGTGTCCTAGGCCGCTAGACGATGGGGGCCAGGACCACACAAGTACTTTACTCCTCGTTGTGGACCTCTAAAACTATAGGGCCTCGGCAACGATTACACAAAATGCGAAGAACCCTCCCAAGGGCGCCCAGTAGAGTTTCCTCCGTGCCCATTGAGATGAGCCTTGCGGACTTCGAGTCGGCCGTTGATGATGCCATTGACCAGATCCCGGACAAGCTGGCCCGCGCGATGAACAACGTTGCGATCTTCGTCAAGGAAGAGTACGAGCCGCAACCCGGAGAGGACCCGGAAACCGAACTCCTCGGCCTTTATGAAGGAACCCCGCTCACGGAGCGTGATTCGTGGTGGGACGCCGGTTCCCTGCCTGACCGCATCAGCATTTTCCGGCAGCCGCTGCTCAGGTTATGCGACTCCCGGGAAGAACTGGTCGAGGAAATCCTGGTCACGGTGGTCCATGAAGTTGCGCACCACTTCGGCATCGACGACGAGCGCCTCCACGAACTCGGCTGGGGATAACCTGCTGCTTCCGCCGCGTCTCCACTTCATACTTGTTACATGAGTGCACATTCGCACGGGCCGCACCCCGTCACCGCGACCGGAAAGCACCGGAAGAAACTGGTGCTGGTCATGGCGATCACGCTTGCCGTCGTCGTCGTGCAGGTTATCGGTGCGGTGCTCTCCGGCTCGCTCTCCCTGCTTGCCGACGCCGGTCACATGCTCTCGGACGCAGCCGGAGTGTTCATCGCGCTGCTGGCAGCGTGGATCGCTTCACGGCCGGCAACGGACCGCAGTACCTATGGCTACCAGCGGGCAGAAGTACTCGCCGCGCTGGCCAATGCGGTACTCCTCATGGTGATCGCGGCGGTGATCACCATTGAAGCGGTTCGGAGGTTCAGCGAACCCTCTGACGTGCGGACCGACATCATGCTCATTGCTGCAGTGCTTGGCGCGGCAGCGAATCTTGTGTGCCTGCTCATCCTGCACGGCGGCCACAAGGAGAGCCTGAATATCCGTGGCGCGTACCTGGAGGTGCTGGGGGATCTGCTGGGCTCGATCGCGGTGACTATTGCCGCCGTCGTCATCGCCCTCACGGGGTATCAGCAGGCGGATGCGATCGCCTCTGTCCTGATCGCCGTCATGATCGTTCCGCGCGCGTGGAGCCTTCTGCGGGACGTGATCAATGTGCTGCTCGAATCGGCGCCGAAGGGCGTTGACCCGGCCATGATCCGCGAACACATCCTGCGCGTGGAAGGCGTGGTTGATGCCCATGACATACACGCGTGGACCATCACGTCCGGCGTGCCCGTGTTCTCCGCACACGTGGTGGTGGACGCAGGTGCCCTGAACGCAGAGGGGGTTGACCGGATGCTGGATCGGCTGACCCATTGCCTCAGTAACCATTTCGATACAGAGCACTGCACGTTCCAGCTGGAGCCGCTTGAGCACGCTGTGCACGAGAGCCGCCAACACGCCTAAATTCTCGCCGGATCACGCGACACACCGTTACGCATGTGCCGAAATAACACCATTGTTGTTTATGGTACTCGTGTGACGAATGTTGCCAAAGTGACACTCGCCCCTCTATTCTCGTGACTGTTTGGTAACTTTCCGAGGATCGAGTCATGGTGCATACCCACCCGAAGCACACCCTGCCATTGCTTGCTGGTGCGCTTGCGGCATCGCTCCTGACAGTCAGCCTTGTTTCCGCTCCCGCAATGGCCGCCCCGAGCCTGCCCTCCGCCGCCGAGGTTGAGGCCGCCGAGGACAACGCCACCGCCACCGCCGCGCTCGTATCCGAAATCGAAGGCATCCTCGAAGGCGCCGCTGCCGAGCTGCAGAACGCGCAGGTTGATGCCATGAAGACGCAGGGCGCGTACGTCGACGCCCTTGTCGAACTGGATGAACGCCGTGCTACTGCGACCCGCCTGCACGCGCATGCGGAGCAGGCCGCGAAAGCCTACGACGCCGCCTCGGCCGAACTCGGCGAACTCGCTGGAGACATCTATCGGGCCGGCGGCATCATGCCGAACACCGCCCTGCTGGCATTCGCCGAGGATCCCGGCAGCTTCATGTACCAGGCCTCCACCGTTGAGGGATTGGCAACCTCCCGCACCCGGACCGTGAACGAGGCCCAGACGGCAGCCAAAGCACTGGAGTCACTGCGCGCCGATGCAAAGGAAGCCGAGGAAGCGGCCGCAGCCGCGGCAACAGCAGCCGAGGAAGCAGGACAGGCAACCGAGGCAGCAATGGAAACCGCCGCCGGCCTCGTGGAACGCAAGGAAGCTGAGCGCGAAACCCTCGTTGCGCAGCTCGCCACCCTTAGGGACACGACGGCGGCTCTGGAGGACCAGCGGATCGCAGGGTTGGAGCAGCAGCGTCGCGAAGCTGAGCTCGCCCGCATCGTCGCCGCCTCGGCCGAGGCGGCTACGGAAGTCGAGACCCCAGTGCCGGCAGCGCCATCGTTCGTTCCACCGGCAGAGCCGTCCGAACCGGTAGTTCCGCCTGCTCCCGGGCCGCCGCCCGTAGTCACTTCACCGGCACCCGCGCCGGCACCGCGGCCGACGACGCCCGCTCCCCTACCGGAGCCTCCCGCACCGAATCCTCCGCCAGCACCTGCACCGGCGCCGCCGCCCGCGCCCGCACCAGCACCTCCCCCGACGCCAGCACCGGCGCCCGCGCCCGCGCCTCCACCACCACCGGCTCCGAACCCGCCCACAACGAACCCGGGCGGCGTGGCAACAGCAGTCAACTATGCACGTGCGCGCGTTGGAGATCCGTACTACTACGCATGGGGCGGGAACGGCCCGCGCGGCTACGACTGCTCCGGTCTCGTCCAGCAGGCGTTCGCCGCGGGAGGCATCTCACTTCCGCGCACAGCTTCAGCACAGTTCTACGCTGCCCGCACGCACGTCCCGCTTTCACAGGCGCAGTTCGGCGACCTTGTCTTCTGGGGCGAAGGCGCAGGCATCTGGCACGTTGCCATCTACGTGGGCAACAACACCGTAGTCAACGCACTGAACCCAAGCCAGGGCATCCTCGAAGTCAACCTCGCGAACATGAGCGGAATGGGCGCGCTCAACCCGATGGCGGCACGTTTCTAGAGATTCAACCGGATCAGCCTGTTGGGCCCACCATGGGTCCGAAGCTTTCGCGATCCTTCAGCCGCGTATCCTCGCGGTCCGGGACCACCAGCACTGGCCCCTTCGCGTGATGCAGGACGCCCTGGCTGGTGGATCCCAGGAGCATCCCAGCGAAGCCGCCACGGCCGCGCGTGCCTACAACCACTAGCTCCGCGGTTCGTGACGCCTCGATCAATGTCTCTACCGGTGGGCCGTCAAGCAACTCGACCGTCATGTTCACCTCGGGGAAATGGCTCTGCAGCCAAGCCTTTCCTGCGTTGAGCTGCACCATGATCTCTGAGTGCAGGGCCTCGCGGTCAACCGGAGCCGGCATCCAGGCAAGCGACCCGGTGAACGGCGGCAGCGAACACACAACCCGCAGCGGAAGCTCTCTCGTCTGCGCCTGTTCCGCGGCCACCAGCGAGGCCATCCGCGCTTGTTCCGAGCCGTCGACCCCGACGACCACAACGTTCTCGATCTCCTCGGCCTTCGGACACGGCGCGCCCTTGGGCTTAGGCGGTTCCACGCCGGCCTCGTCAAGCCGGGGGGCGCAAAACAGCGGCACGACGACGGTGGGGCACTTCGAGTGCGCCGGCAACGCCGCGCTCACCGAACCGAGCAGGCGGCCCACGAAGCCGCCGCGGCCGCGGGAGCCAACCACCATGAGCTCCGCTTCCTCGGAGAGCTCCAGCAGCACTCCGGACGCGTCCCCCGTCTCAACCCGCGGTATGACCTCGATGTTGTGCCCGGAGATCCTGCTGACCGCTTGATCGAGAACCGCCTGCGCACCCTCCCGGACCACTGAATCATCAACCGTTGCGTACCCGGCGTCCATGCTCGACGCCGCGAACACGGGAACCGTGTAAGCCGTCACCACATAGAGCGGAGTACGACGGCGTTCGGCCTCCTTGGCCGCCCAAACAAGTGCACACAAACTCTGATCCGAGCCGTCTACACCAACAACAACCCCGTGACCGTTGGAGGGCCCTGACGTGCCCGGCGTGTAAGCCTCACCCATGTTCCGCCTCCTTGCGGTAGAACCGACCGACACCTGCGCTCAGCCTTCAATTATTTGTAGCCTACTCTTCGGTAGGTGGTCTATTCATGGCTCGAAAAGTTATGTAGGCTTCGAGAAATCGTTATCGGGCGGAGCGTCTCCCCAGGGGATCCCCCGCCCGTTTTCGAGTGCGCTTGGTTGACCCGTTCGCAGCCAAGTGTCCGCACAGCCCGGAAGAGGCGCCGGGCTGTGCGGAATTCTCCTTCCCTCAGGAGGTTTCCCGCGTGATACCGAAGCCGGCCACGGCCACCGAATCTGTGCTGCCTGCCGCAGCGGAGATGACAACCACGGTGGTGATCGGTTCGGGACTCTCCGGCTTGGCAGTAGCCAGTGAATTGAGCCGGCGCGGCGTTCATTCGATTGTTGTCGAGAGCGCGGAGTGCCTGAATTCCGGCGCGGGCCGCACCGTCATGACGGATTCCGTGTCACTTTCCGAACGCAGCGAACTTCTTCGTCTTCTGCGCTGCTACGCATCCAGCCATTCGCTCGACATCCGTCAAGAGACTCTTGCGGAGGGGCTGTGCATGGTCGGCTACTCCAATCTCCTTCCGGCTCCCGTGCTCGGATCAAAAAAGTGGGCTGTGCAGACCGGGAACGGCGTACTGCTCGCGGACCACGTGGTCCTGACGAAGTACCCCCAGAATCAGTTACGCAGGTTTGTGCAGTCGCTCGGGCTCGCCGTCGGCAGGGACCTTAAGGCGGCACTGCGGGCAATCGGGCTCTACCTGATCGGCGTCGGCGAGATGCTCACGCCGACCACGCGTGAAATTGTCCGTCAGGCGAAGGTCATCAGCGACGCGATCGTTGCCAAAGGCGCACTTGCCGCGCAGGTTGTCCAACCGGTCAAGGCAGCAGTAATGGCATCGTCAATTGCCCGCCCTGCTGTCCGTCCGGCAATCAGCGCCTGACCGGCGTCGTTATTTTCTCTCTCAACTAGCGCCACGCCCCTCGCGCGATCCGTTAGCAGTCCACTCCAGGTAGTGGTCCACCGCTCCCCCGCGATGAAAGTTCTTGACAGTTTGCGCTGATGTAATGAAACTTATATTCATACGGTCTCTCCCCGGCCATCAGCCAGAACAACAAGGACTATCCAATGAGCACACACACGCCCCTTCGCCCGCCCGGCGCCAAACAGTCGCGGCGGGCGCTCGTGGCCGGATCTGTGGGTAATTTCATCGAGTGGTACGAGTTCGGGATTTATGGGGCATTCGCCACCATCATTTCCGCGAACTTCTTCACCACCGAGGGCGCCTCCGATTTCGAGGGACTCATCAGGACCTACGCGTCGTTCGCGATAGCCTTCTTCTTCCGTCCCGTCGGGGCAGCACTGTTCGGCCGGATCGGTGACCGGATAGGGCGGCGTCCAACCCTGATCGTCGTCCTGCTCCTCATGACCGGGGCAACAACGTTGATCGGCGTACTTCCCACCTACGAGGCGATCGGTATTACCGCACCCATACTCCTCACCCTGGTGCGCATCCTGCAGGGGCTATCTGCCGGCGGCGAGTTCGGAGGCGCTGTTGCGCTGATGACGGAGTTCGCCCCTCCCGGGAAGCGCGGACTGTTCGGGTCCTGGCAGTCGTTCACTGTGGCTCTCGGCCTGCTGGCCGGAGCAGGGGTTGCCGCTGTACTCTCATCCACACTGAGCCCTGAAGCCCTCACCTCCTGGGGTTGGCGGCTTCCGTTCCTCCTCGCGCTGCCCCTTGGCCTCGTGGCACTTTACCTACGCCTGAAGCTCGAAGAGACTCCGAACTTCCAGCGTGCCGCAGCGGCCGAGAAGGCAGGTACTCCTGACATCGCGGTAACACATCCGACCAAGGGCCAAACCGCTGCGGCCATCGCGATTGGCATCGGCCGCCTCATGGGATGGTCAGCCGCCGGCTACACGTTCCTGGTTGTCCTGCCGTCCTACTTGCAGACCAGCCTCGACACCACCTTCCAGGCCGCGCTGATCGTCACCGTACTTGCCAACGCAGGGTTCGCTGCATCAATCATCCCGAGCGGAATTCTCAGCGATCGGATCGGGCGTCGTCCGGTGATGGTGGCCGGTGCCGTGCTCATCGTCCTCCTAGCCCTCCCGCTGCTGAACATCCTCCAGAATCCGGACAGCTCACCGTTCCTCATGGGCGCCGGCGTCTTCCTTGCAGGAGCCATCGTTGGAATGATGGCCGGACCGGGCCCAGCCATGCTCTCTGAAATGTTCCCGACGACCGTCCGTTACACGGGCCTCGGGCTCGCCTATTCGCTGTCCAACGCGGTGTTCTCCGGTTGTGCGGGACTCATCATCACGGCGCTCATCGCCTCCACCGGAAACAATGACATCCCCGCCTACTACGTAATGGTGATCTGCTTCGTCAGCGTCTTTGCCCTCGCCTCCCTACGGCGCAACACCCACAAGGAAGCACTACGGGACTAGATTGCAGTTGAGGAAAGGAATCAGTTCCATGCGAATAGTCGGGCTCATGTCAGGCACTTCCTATGACGCGATCGATGCTGCAGCGGTGGATGTCGTCGTCGACGGAGGTTGCCTGGTGGTAACGCCGCTGGGAATGGTCAGCGAACCCTACGCCGGGGAGTTGCGCGCCGAGCTCGCAGGAGCGCTTCCCCCGTCGAAGACCACCATGGAACAGGTCTGCCGGTTGGATACCGGCGTTGGCCAGGCGTTTGCCAGCCTTGCCAAGAGGGCCAATGAGGAACTGTGCGGCGGGCGGGCCGACTTCATCGCATCGCATGGCCAGACCGTGTTCCATTGGGTTGAGGAGGGTGCTGTTCGGGGCACCCTCCAGCTCGGACAACCGGCTTGGATAGCAGAGGTCACGGGGTGTCCAGTCATCTCCGACTTCCGTTCCCGTGATGTTGCCGCGGGCGGGCAGGGAGCCCCGCTTGTGAGTGCTTTCGACGTGCTGTGGCTCCGCGCGCAAGCAGGCAGGCCCGTGGCACTCAACCTCGGGGGTATCGCAAACATCACCGTAGGCGGGGATTCACCCTTGGCCTTCGATACGGGACCTGCCAACGCACTCATGGATGCCGCCGTCGTACACCTGACTGATGGCAGGCAGCAGTACGACCACGAAGGCCAGCTGGCGCGCCGGGGGAACGTTCATCCGGAACTCTTCGCGAGGTTGTTCGCTGAGCCCTACTATGAGCGCCCGGCTCCCAAGACAACCGGCAAGGAACTCTTTCACCTCCCATACCTCCTCGACGCGCTGACGGGACTCGGGAGCATCACCACCGAGGACGTCATAGCCACACTGAATCGACTGACCGCGCGGACGGTTGCCGACGCCGTCCGTTCGGTGCAGGGAACGGCAGTAATCGTGTCCGGCGGCGGCACAAGGAACCCGGCACTGATGGACGCCCTTCAGGAGGAGCTGGGAGGTATGGACTTCACGGTGTCCGATCAGCTCGGCGTCCCATCGGATGCCAAGGAAGCGATCGCCTTCGCCGTCCTGGGTTTCCTCTCGGTTCACGGCGTCCCTGCCTCGGTTCCCAGCTGCACCGGCGCCCGCCACGCGAGCCGGCTCGGATCAATCACGCCTGGCAGCGGGCCGCTGGTCCTGCCCCAACCTATGGGAAACGCTCCGGAGTCCCTGCGGATTGGGGGGCCTAAGAATGACCAGTGAGGCACCGGCAACCGCAGGTCTGGTTGCACGCATCCACACGCTGATCGGAAGCCTCTCGCCTGCGGAAGCGCGGGTGGCCGGACTCATTGCCGAAAATCCTGCCGGGACGTCCCAGCACACCATCGAAGAGTTGGCGCAACAGGCCTCAACCAGCACCGCGACGGTTGTCCGGACGGCGAAGCGCCTCGGCTATCAGGGTTATCCGCAGCTCCGCCTTGCTCTCGCCGCCCAGCCAACCCGCGAGCCCCGGGAATCATCGCTGGCGGCTGACGTCAGGGACGGGGACAGCCCCTACACGGTCCTGCAGAAACTGGCGGCTTTCGAGCGCGATGCGATCCGTGCCACGTCGGAGCTGGCCGATCCGGCTGTCCTTGACACAGTGGTTGGCCTGCTGACCGGCGCACGCCGGATCGATGTCTACGGCATCGGCGCTTCCGGACTGGTGGCCATGGACCTCTCACAGAAGCTGCAGCGAATCGGGCTCTACTGCATGGCACACACCGAGCACGACGCCGGAATGGTCAGCGCAGCGCTGTTGGGCACGGACGACGTTGCGATCGGCATTTCACACACTGGCACAACTCCCGGAACCCTGCTGCCCCTGCGGCGCGCGAGGAATTCCGGTGCCACAGCTGTGGCCCTGACCGGTGCCAGCGGATCCGCGCTCGCCCAGGACGCCGAACACACCCTGCTCACGGCGGGCCGGGAACTGGGCTTCAGGTCCGCGGCGATGGCTAGCCGCACCAGCCAACTCCTGATCGTCGACTGCCTGTTCGTCGCCGTTGCGCAGAGAACCGCTTCGGCACGGGATGCTCTGATGAAGACCCATGACGCCATCAGTTCGGCGGGCGACAGGCGCCAAATGCGAAAGGAAGACCAATGAAGAACCTCGAATCCCTGGGTACTGAGTCCCGCAACCCGAGGACCAGCACCCTCGACAGCATGTCCGTTTCCGAGATCCTCGCGATCATGAATGACGAAGACGCCTCCGTTGCAACGGCCGTACGCGTTGCACTCCCCCAAATCGCGCAGGCAATCGACCTGATCGTGACCGCGAGGGAGCAGGGCGGCCGGTTGATTTATCTGGGCGCCGGTACCAGCGGGCGCCTGGGCGTGCTCGACGCCGTCGAGTGCCCGCCGACGTTCGGTACCTCACCCGACGAGGTCGTCGGCCTCATTGCGGGCGGTGAGTCGGCGTTCACCCAGGCCGTCGAGGGCGCGGAGGACAGCGCGACAGCCGGCGAACAGGATCTGCGGGACATCGCGCTCGGGGCCAACGATGTGGTGGTGGGCCTCGCCGCAAGCGGCCGGACGCCCTACGTGGTGGGGGCCCTCGATTACGCCCGTACCGTCGGAGCGGCCACCGTGTCAGTGGCGTGTAACGAGGACGCGGAAATCAGCGCCCACGCGGACGTCGCCATAGAGCTCAAGACCGGGCCGGAGGTACTGACCGGCTCCACCCGGCTCAAAGCCGGAACGGCACAGAAGCAGGTCTGCAACATGCTTTCGACAGTGAGCATGGTCCGCACCGGGAAGGTGTACGGCAACCTCATGGTGGACATGATGCCGACCAACGCCAAACTGGTTGACCGGGCACAGCGGATTGTCGCCGCGGCAGGCGAAACGGACCTCGCCACTGCGGGTCGCGCGTTGGAGGATGCCAACGGACACGCGAAGACCGCCGTCGTTATGATCAAGGCCGGCTGCACCGCCGAAGAGGCCGCTACGCTGCTTCACCAGGTCAAGGGCGATGTGCGCAGCGCGCTCAGGCTCAGAGGCGTGGGGAACTGATCGGTGTGGGCATCCTCAAATCGACGCCCGACGCCGGCGCCCTGCCCGGCCTCGACGGTGAGGTTGCCGCGCAACTACGGTCTGCGTGTGGCGAGGACAGCGTCCAGTTGCGCAGCATCGACCGGCTTGCGATGGCGCACGATGCTTCGCACTACCTGCTGGTTCCGCAGGCGGTGGTGACCCCCAGGACAGCGCACGACGTCGCTTCCGTGTTCACGGTGGCCGACCGCGCCGGGATTCCGGTCACGCTGAGGAGCGGTGGGACAAGCCTGTCCGGCCAGGCCGTGGGCGCGGGTCTGCTGGTTGACGTCCGCCGCCATTTCAGGCGGGTTGAAGTGCTCGACGGCGGAAGCCGGGTCCGCGCGGGATCGGGCGCCACCATCCGCCAGATCAACGCCCGGCTGGCGCCCCACGGGCGCGCACTCGGACCCGATCCCGCGAGCGAGATCGCGTGCACAATGGGCGGGGTAATCGCGAACAACTCCAGTGGAATGGCGTGCGGGACCGGTAATACCTCCTACCAGACCATCGAGTCCATGACACTGGTACTCGCGTCCGGGACAGTGATTGACACCGGCGCCGCGGATGCCCTGGAGATTCTCTCGCAGAAGGAACCGTCTCTGGTCGAAGGGCTGGTGAACCTGCGTCGGAAGATTCAGGACAGCCCGGATTTCCGCGCGGAGATAGCCCGTCAATTCGCCATGAAGAACACCATGGGTTACTCGATCAACGCCTTCACGGACTTTGATTCACCCGTGGATATCCTCACGCACCTGATCGTCGGCAGCGAGGGGACGCTGGGTTTCATTTCCGACGTGGTTCTGCGGACCGTCAATGTCCAGCCATTCGCAGCAACCGGATTGGCTGTCTTCCCACGCATCGCCGACGCAACTGACGCTCTACCCGCGTTGATAGGCTCCGGTGCGCGGACCGTCGAGTTGCTCGACGCCGCGGCCCTGAAGGTGGCGCAGCAACTCCCCCAGGCGGAAGAGTCGCTACGGAACCTGCTGATTGGCGAACACACGGCCCTGCTCATCGAGTACCAGGGTGCCTCCCCCGAGGAGGTAAGCGAACGGATCAGCGGCGCGGAAAAACTGCTCTCATCGCTGCCGCTCTCCGCTCCCGTTGAACTGACTCCGGATCCGGCACGGCGGGCGGGCTTGTGGACCATCCGCAAGGGGCTCTACACCGCTGTTGCCGGAGCCCGCGCATCGGGCACCACCGCGTTGCTCGAGGACATAGTGGTCCCCATGCCGAAGCTGACGGAGACGGTGAGGTCACTCATCAGCCTCTTTGACCGGTATGGGTACACCGAAGCCGTAATCTTCGGCCATGCCAAGGACGCCAACCTGCATTTCATGCTCACACCCAGGCTGGACGACGCCGCCGAGCTGGACCGCTACGAGCGTTTCACCGAAGACCTCGTTGACCTTGTCCTGGGCAACGGCGGATCGCTGAAGGCTGAGCACGGGACCGGCCGCATCATGGCGCCCTATGTGCGCCGCCAGTTCGGGGACGGCCTGTATGAGGTCATGCGGGAAGTCAAGCGACTGTTCGACGCGACGGGATTGCTCAATCCCGGCGTCCTCCTCGACGACGATCCCCGCGGGCACATGCACCACCTGAAGCCCGCCCCAACGGTGGATGCCGAGGTGGACCGGTGCGTGGAATGCGGCTACTGCGAGACCGTCTGTCCCAGCCGCGATCTAACGACGACGCCGCGGCAACGCATTGTCCTGCGGCGGGAGATGGCCCTTGCCCCGCCGGCGTTGAAAGCCGAGCTGGAACGGGACTACGGTTACGAGGCTATCGACACCTGCGCAGCCGACGGACTGTGTGCGGTCGCTTGCCCTGTCGATATTGACACCGGCTCGCTGATGAAGAGACTGCGGGCAGAACGCTTGCCCTCCGTGGCACAGACCGCGGGCACGTTTGCGGCTTCGCATTGGGGAGGAGTGGCTGCCGCGGCCCGCGCTGGTTTGGGTGTTGCTGCGGCTCTCCCGGCCCCCGTTACCCTCGCCGCCTCGAAACTGGGCAGAAAGATCCTGGGAGAAGACGTAATCCCGTTGGCCGCGGCCGACCTGCCCGGTCCGGCGGCGCCGCTACGTTCACAGACGGCGCTCTCGGGGGACCGGCAAGCCGGCACTGAGTACGCCGGCGTGCTCTTCGCTTCCTGCATCGGCGGGATGTTCGGTGCCTCTCCGAATTCGACCGCGTCCGGCGTTGCACCCGCACTGATGGAACTCGCTTCCAAGACTGGGGTGCCGCTTCAACTCGCAAGCGGGGCAGGCAATCTCTGCTGCGGCACCCCCTGGCAGTCGAAAGGACTTGTCGACGGATACCGGAAGATGGGCAACGCCGTCGTCGAATCCCTCTGGGAGGACACGCGCGGCGGGCAACTGCCGGTTGTTGTTGACGCGTCCTCGTGCACCCATGGGCTGCAGGGGTTGGCCGACGCTTTGACGGCAGAGAACCGCCGGCATTTCGCTGACCTCACCGTGGTTGATGCCGTCACCTTCGCGCGTACCACCATTCTGGGGAGGCTTGAACCGGCTCCGGCCAAGATTTCCAGGCTGGCGGTCCACCCCACGTGTTCGGCCGTCCACCTCGGAATTGTGGAGGATCTCGCGGCCGTTGCGGAGGCCGCAGCGGACTCTGTGCAGGTGCCGGCTGACTGGGGATGCTGCGGTTTCGCCGGGGACCGCGGCCTGCTGCATCCGGAACTGACGGCTTCAGCCACCGCCGTCGAAGCCAGACAGGTGGCTTCGACGGACGCCGACGCCTACGCGTCCTGCAACCGCACGTGTGAGATGGGAATGAGCCGGGCAACCGGAGAGGATTACCGGCACGTCATCGAGATCTTGGCCGAAAGGCACGCCTGACGCGCCTTTCGGTAGGCAACCACCGTCAGCGCCCCGGCCGGGACAACCCGAGGTGCCCGCGCAGCGTCGATGCCGTGTATTCACCCCGGTAGAGGCCACGCCGCTGCAAAACAGGGATCACATGATCAACAAAGTCATCGACCGCCCGGGACAGGGATGGATGCGTGATATCGCCTTACCCACCAGTTCGGCTGATCCAACCTGATTGGGACTGGCTGTCGCCCAGTTACGTGTTTAACTTGGTCTCGTTGCTGGCGCCCCAGGTTTACCTCGGTTGATGCAAATTTACTCGTAGTAGTTTGTCATCCCTGCCATCAGGCGGGAAACTACTGACTATGTGGGCCATGTGAAGTCGGTTCAGGATCATGACATGGTCTGCGTCATTCGGAAAGGTGGGATGCTTCGAGCCTAGGTCAGCGATAACCTCGTAGGAGCCACCCATCGCACGTAAAAGGGTGCGGAGATCGCCCAAGTCGAGTTTGTCCCCTTCCCTAGCAATCAGAGGCACCAATTCGTGATTATTCGTACCTTCGACACGCAAGGCTTCTAAGCGCGCGTAGCCCACGGTCCAGTTGTGCTTATTCAAAGCTGCGGCAATCGCCTGCACTTCGCGCACCTCGGCTGCCGAAAGGTAATCGACGAGGTCTCCTACCACTGCCTGCTTAAGTTCGCTGGGTATCCGTCTGCTCGCAATGAATGAGGGCAGTTCAGATACGGGTAAAATCGACGGCGAGACGAATGATCCGAAGTGCTCGGATGCAAGGATCGCGGCCTCCAGGGTCGACCAATCGGTCATGAGCCGACCAGTGAATGTTTCTTCCTCATCGGCTAGAAGGTCTCGCCTGATGAGCTGCGCGACAAAGTTGCCTGACTGCGGTTTCAAATTATCCGCATCAACGAAGCCAGGTTCAAGTTTCTCCGCGAGTGCTATTCGAATCGAAGCGTCCGGCAGCGTTTCAAATGCGTTGAGAATTTGGAGAGTTACATCGGCTCGGGCCTCTTTCGGGTGCTGTTCGTACCCACTGATCGGACCAACCTCTCTAAGTAACTTTCCGAGATGTCTATCGACCTCGCCGTACTCGTCAAGGTACGCCTTGACGTTGGAAAAACTACAGTCTGTGCGGGTGCTCTGCGTCAGCGCAGGCCAGACAGAACTAGCTACGGAATTCAGTTCAGAGACACGGCAGTCTTCACTGGCCGCAAAAACCATGGCGTCGACGTCGACCGTACTGTTTGTAGGTGCAGCATCGCTGACGATGCGAAGGAAGCACTGTGGGTTTACCACTGAATATTGCGTTGTCATGGATGCCTTCAGCGCAGCCATATAGTCCGACAGATGGTTCACAGCGTGGATGTACGCGACTTCGGCTGTGTCGAGAAGCGCATCGAGGCAGATCAAGTCGGTAGATGTGATCGCGCGAAGATTCATTTCATTCACCCGGTAGCAGCTGAACTGGATGGCAGCGGAGCACGCTACAGGATCGAGGTCCTTGAGGGAATCGATCTTCGCTCCCGCAGCGCTGATCAGAGTGAAGGTCGCGATCGCTTGCTCACTTGTCCGCGGCGACGTTATCGCAGCCAGTTCTGTGTAGTTCGATTCGATGAGTTCCTTGACTGATCTGTTCGTCTCGTAGTCGATGTCTTGAGCGCAGGCACCTAATGCTGAATTGAACTGTGCCAAGCGATCATTGCTTTCCGCTGGGGCGTCCGCTGCGATGTAACGGAATATGGAGGGCCAGAGAGGAGCCATTTGGGCGAACAGAAGCCTGGTTTGCTTGCCCTGTGCAACGTACGTATTGAGGAAGGACTCTTCGTGCTCGTTATAAGCAATCAAACGGTGGATGATCACGTGCGCGTCATTGGCTTTGTGGGCGAGTAGGTAATCCAAAATATGTACGTTGTACACGCCTGGCTCGTTTAGCAGATCCGCGCCGCGATCCTCTAATACTTGTTCAACGTCGGTCTCGGATAATGGGTAAGTCGGATCGAACTTGCCTGGTTCAACAAATCGCATAATATATTCCATGGCTTCACTGCCTAAATGCTCGCCATGGAATACGGACACGTAGAGGGCAAAATGATGCGTTAGGTACCCGTGTCGCACTAAGTCGCGCGCCAGGTCGGATTCGAGCTTCTGGTCAGCAAGATCCGCGAAGCTCAAGGGAGGGGCAGTGCTGTTCTCAGAATCATCGACTGCTACACGAAACTCTTGGCGTGCCCAAAGTTGCTGCCAGGTATGGTGTTGTAGGAATTGGATCTTCTCTGTAACTTCACCGATTGCGGCGGTTACCTCTGAGAGGTTCACCTCACCCCAGTCCTTCTGTTCGAGGCCGACGTTGAGAAAATTTCCGAGTTGTTCAGCCGTCAACTGGATGGAAGCATTTTGGGAATAGTTATCGGAGAGGGTAATGATGAGTTCCGACCCGTCAGCGATGTTTGTCCAAAACTCCCTAGTGAATGTGGTTTCGTCGGCGACTGCGGCCCCATTCACAGATAGGGTCACTGACGGGGTGGCTCGATTGGGCCCGGGGCGGATGCCTTCTCGTAGTGCTTCTCGGCATTCTTGGAGTCGGGTACCAAGATATTTTGCCCGGTTCGGTGCAATCTGTTCGGACGTTCGGCGTGCTTCGATTTGAGTCCGCCGCGCGATTTCGGACGCGAGGTTCTCGCTGACTAACCGACGCCACATCAAGAAAAGGCCGTCGAGTGTGCTGTTCTGCAAGCGAATCTCCTCGAAGTCTCCCAAATGGGAGCTTTTGAATAAGACGATGGCGAACAACAAGTCGTCAGTAAGGCCGGGCACCTGACGGCTCGTAGCGATTAAGCGGTTTCGGTATACCTCGAATTCGTTGCGAATATTTCGAATCATTCGCATGTCTGCAACATGGCGGCTTGCGAGTCGAACTAGCGCGGGAGAGATTATGAATTTATCGCTTCGCATTGCATTGGACATCAAGTCACGAGCGTTATCGTGAGTGATGAACGGTACGACTGGGATGATCACATCGAAGAACTTGGTCCGATTAGCGCGAAGAAGTGCATCCCGTGCCCTATCAGTCATAGATGTGACCACGCCGGCGGCGCCGTCGCTTATGGTGGTTTCGTCCTTTTCATGGGTCGTATTGGCGGCGGGCGCTTCCTTGCCGATCACTTCGAACACGCTGTCGCGAATTGCATAAACGAAGACGATTCGTCGGTCGAGCTGCTTCGAGCTGTTCAGTAGCCGGTTGAGAGCTCGGAGGGTGTCAAAGACATGGGCATCCTCAAAGCGGTCGATGTCCTCGATGATTACTAAATTGCACTCGCTTACCTGGAAGAAGTAAACGATCTCGTCCAAGTATTGGTCGAAGTAGGATTCGGAGTCGCGGTCAAGAGTGACTGTGGTTGGGCCAGCACTCACAGAGTTGACCACGATTCGCCCTTGCACGCCGCGCAACACAAGCCAGGCAAGTCCCATTGAAAGAATCTCCAGCCCCAAGTAGGACCCAACCTGCTGCCATGGGCTTCCACCCAGCCATGCTATAAACTTCGGGATTAGGCCAATCATGATAAGGACTGTGTACGCAGCTGATCCCCAGATCGATGCCCAAATCAGATCGAGCCTTAGGTCAGGTTTATTCGCTCGAGGGAAGCGAGAACCGCGAGTCTGCGACGGTGGAAGACGGTAGATAAGTTGTTTGACTATCTCCTTTTGGATGCGATTCGTGGGCGTCTCCACAGTCGAGTTCTCGCCACCATTCTCTGGAGGTTTCCCGTTCTCCCTAGGGGAAGATGTTGAGAGAGAAATTTCTACGACCTTCTCGCCGTAAATTTCGGCTATCTGACGCAAGATGCTGCTCTTGCCAGTGCCATACGAACCTGTGAGAGCTAGGTTTCGTGTATCTTCATGCTCTATCGCTCGACGCAGCAGGTCGCGATACACGCCATGGTGGTCTTCGTCGAACTGCGGAGCTAAAGTCTGAACCGGCATCTGTTCGCCTTCTCGTGAGGCGTCTTTTGGTTCAGGGAGAATAGGTGAAGTCACGATTCGATCGTAGTGCCGGTAAAGACACTGTCCGTAAACTTGATCGGTATTTACAACGCTGTAGTTATGTCGGGCAGCGCCGCCTAACGGTGTTCAGGCATGGTGATGACTAGCTGGATCGGGTTGAACGGGTGTCTTCTCCGGCATTCATGACACCCCGTGTCACTACGGTTCGTAGTGACCTAACGCCAAGGTCCCTACGAAGCGATCCCAATCGCCGGTGGCTGCCTAGCCGGCGTCGTTGTTTCCCTGCTTCAGCCGGCGGCGTGCGCCGAGCGCAAGGACCACCGCGAGTGCAATCAGCACCGCGACCATGAGGATAACGCCCCAGGATACGCCCGAGTCCGCTGCCGGCTCCTCGTCGAGGGCATCAGGTTCCCCTGTCTCGATGGGGCCGGCCGTACCCGCTGACGCGTTGGGGGTTTCCGAAGCGGTCCCGCCGCCGGAAGCGGTGAACTCGAACGTCCCCTCAATGGGGTGCGAGTCGGAGGAAACCACGCGCCAGTTCACCGTGTAGGTGCCCGCAGGAGCACCGGTGCGGATGGCCTGCGTGGCAACGGTGTCTGTGATCGAGACGTCTCCCTCGGCCCAGTTCTCACCGGATTCATCAAGCACCTGCACCTCAGAGCCAATGGTCGCCGGGACATTGGTAAAGGTCAGCGCAACGGCTTCCGGGACGGTCTCCAGTGTGGCGCCCGGTTCCGGGTTCGACGACGCCAGCTCATCGTGCGCTGAAGCCGCGGTTGCCGAGCTGAATACCAGCGCGAACGCAACCAGCAGCACACCGGCAAGGAGCGCAGCGACGCGCGAGATTGAACGAATACCGGGCAACACCGTAACGGCAGCGGAAGCAGACTTCATAAGCTTAAGGTTACGGGAGGTGCCTGACAGGTTCCTGAAGCGCGGGTTGGATAGACTTTTGCCGCAACTCCCTCCCACCGCAAGGATGGCCTGTGCCTGCACCGCGCCCCACAACCCAGCGCACCGCGATGGACCGCTACTTCGAAGTGACCGCCCGCGGCTCGACCTACTCCCGGGAGATCCGTGGCGGTATCGCCACGTTCTTCGCCATGAGCTACATCGTGGTCCTCAACCCGCTGATCCTTGCCGGCGCCGATTCATCGGGCGGTGAGCTGGGCTTCGAGCGGGTTGCCGCCGTGACCGCATTGGTAGCAGGCATCCTGACCATCCTCATGGGCGCGTGGGCCAAGTACCCGTTCGCGCTGGCGACCGGACTCGGCGTCAACGCGTTCGTGGCGATCACCGTTGCCACCAATCCCGAACTGACCTGGCCGGACATCATGGGCCTTGTGGTGCTGGCCGGCCTCACCATGCTCGTGCTCGTGCTGACCGGTTTCCGGACGGCGGTGTTTAATGCAGTGCCGGAGAGTCTGAAGACGGCGATCGTCGTCGGAATCGGCCTGTTCATCGCGTTGATCGGGCTGGTGAATGCGGGCTTCGTCCGGCGTATTCCGGACTCCGCGCAGACCACGGTTCCGGTGGGGCTCGGCTTCGAGGGAGTTCTCCTCGGGTGGCCCACCCTCGTGTTCGTCTTCGGTCTGATCCTCACCATCGCACTGGTGGTGCGGAAGGTGCGCGGCGGCATCCTCATCGGCGTCATCGCGTCCACCCTCCTCGCCGTTCTCATCGAGGCGGTGGCGAATGTGGGGCCGAGTGTTGGGCCGGAGGGCGCCAATCCGCAGGGCTGGTCGCTAGTGGTGCCGGAGCTTCCCGAGGGTTCCTGGGTAGGCTTGCCGGACCTAAGCCTGGTCGGGAACGTGAGTGTGTTCGGTGCGTTTGGGAGCCTCGGCGCAACCGCCGCCCTGCTGCTGACCTTCACCATTCTCCTCAGCATCTTCTTTGATGCGATGGGCACCATGGTGGGCCTCGCCAATGAGGCGAAGCTCGTGGACAAAAACGGCAACATTCCCGGCGTGAACCGGGTGCTTATTGTGGACGCGCTGGGCGCCGTAGCCGGCGGCACCGGGTCCGTCTCCTCGAACCAGATCTACGTCGAGTCCGGCGCAGGTATTGGTGAGGGAGCCCGCACCGGCATCGCGAATATTGTCACGGGCACACTGTTCCTCCTGGCCATGTTCATCACCCCGCTGATCTCCCTGGTGCCGTTCGAGGCGGTGGCGCCGGCCCTCGTCGTCGTTGGCTTCATGATGGTTTCGCAGGTGGGCCGGATTGACTGGCAGGACTGGGGCGTCGCAATTCCGGCGTTCCTCACCTTCGCGCTCATGCCGTTCACGTACTCGATCGCGAACGGGCTGGGTGCGGGGTTCATCGCCTACGTCCTCGTGCGTACGTTCCAGGGCCGGGCGAAGGAGATCCATCCGCTCATGTGGGCGGTTGCCGGAGCGTTTGTGCTGTTCTTCGGAATCGGGCCGCTCGAGCAACTCCTCGGCGTCGGCTGACTGCGCGTCGAGTTGGGGGTTTAGCGGGCTGACCAACCGCCGTCCATCGTGTACGACGCACCGGTGACCATCCCCGCCTGCTCCGACGCCAGCCATCCCACAAGGGACGCGACCTCCGACGGCTCCACCAGGCGCTTCACGGCGCTCTCGGTGAGCATGATCCTCTCCAGCACCTCGTCCTCGCTGATTCCGTGCACGCGCGCCTGGTCCGCAACCTGGTTCTCAACCAGCGGTGTCCGCACATACCCCGGATTCACGCAGTTGCTGGTGACCCCGTGCGGCCCGCCCTCCAGCGCCGCGACCTTCGAAAGGCCCTCCAGCCCGTGCTTCGCCGACACGTAGGCCGTCTTGAACGCGGACGCCCGCAGACCATGCACGGAAGACACGTTGATGATCCGCCCGAACTTCTTCCGGTACATCGACGGCAGCACGGCCCGCATCAGCAGGAACGGCACCTCGAGCATGAGGATATGAATGCGGCGGAAATCCGCGGGATCGAACTCCTCAATAGGGCTGACCACCTGGATTCCGGCGTTGTTGATCAGGATGTCGGCCTCCAGCGCCAGATCCTCAAGCTCGCCCGTCTCCAGCAGGTCCACAGCCCAGACCTCGCCCTCCACCTCCTTGGCCAGGCCCCCCGCACCCTCCGCATCACGATCGACGACGACGACGAACGCCCCCTGCGCGGCCAGCTCCCGGACACACGCCGCGCCGATTCCGCTCGCACCGCCGGTAACAATCGCCCGGCGGCCCGCGAGGGGACCGGCACCCGGCGGCGCGGGCACGCCGGGACGCGTGCCGCCGTCGTCGTCGTTCTCCTGTACTGCAGCCATGCTCAGCGTCCCGTGCCGGCCGGGATTCCGTGGCGTTCGGCGTCGGCGGCGTCGATATCGCGCAGTGAGACGCCGCGGGTTTCACGCAGCGTTACGACGGCGATCGCCGTCACCACACAGCCTCCGAGGACGTACAGTGCAACGCCGAACCAGGAGCCGGTCTCCTGGAGGATGGCCGTGGCGATGATCGGCGCCAGCGAACCGGCGAAGATCGATGTCACCTGATAGCCCAGCGAGACGCCCGAGTAGCGCATGCGGGTTGGGAACATTTCGGCCATGATCGCCGGCTGACCCGCGTACATCAGTGCGTGGAAGCACAGGCCGATGGTGACCGCGAAGATGATGACCACGGGGTTCAGCGTGTCGAACATCGGGAAGGCGAAGAACGCCCAGGATGCGCACAGCACCGCACCAGCGAGGTAAACGGGCTTGCGACCGAAACGGTCCGAGAGGCGGCCGACCTGCGGGATCACGAAGAAGTGCACCACGTGGGCGATCAGCAGGGCGAGGAGTAGCTGGCTGGTGTCGTACTGGTGGACCTGGACCAGGTAGACGATTGTGAAGCTCACGATGATGTAGTAGATGATGTTTTCCGCGAACCGCAGGCCCATGGCGCCGAGGATGCCGCGCGGGTACCGCTTCACCACTTCGAAGACGCCGTAGCTGACGGCCTTCTCGCGCTCCACCTGTTCGCGCGCTTCCACGAAGATGGGCGCTTCGGTCACGTGGGTGCGGATGTAGTAGCCGATGATGACGACGACGGCGGAGAGCCAGAACGCTACACGCCAGCCCCAGCTCTGGAAGTCTGCAGCGGAGAGAATGGTCGACTTGGTGAGTAGTACGGCCGTAGCCAGCAGGTTGCCGATCGGGACGGCCGCCTGGGGCCAGCTGGACCAGAATCCGCGGGAGCTGTTGGGGCTGTGTTCGGCGACCAGAAGCACGGCGCCGCCCCACTCGCCGCCGAGAGCGAAGCCCTGGATGAAGCGCAGCAGCACCAGGAGCGCCGGTGCCCAGTAACCGATCAGGTCATAGCCGGGCAGGCAACCCATGAGGAACGTTGCGACGCCCACGAGGATGATCGTGACCTGCAGCGTGTGCTTGCGGCCGAGCTTGTCACCGATCTGACCGAAGAAGATGCCACCGAGCGGACGCGCGATAAAGCCGACCGCGTAGGTGAGGAACGCGTTGATGATGTTGTCGAGCGCCGTGTTGCTGTCGGGGAAGAAGAACTCGCCGAAGATCAGGGTGGCTGCGGTGGCGTAGAGGAAGAACTCGTACCACTCGACGACGGTACCCACCATTGATGCGGCGACGATCTTCTTCAGGCCGGTTGGTTCCTTGGTGCTGCCACCGGAGTCCGGTTGGGACGAACGCGAACTGACGCTCATGTGCTGCTCCTTCTGTGTCGGCTCTGACACTCGGCCTGAACCACACCACAGTCTCGCGCAGAATCTCCGCGCTCGAGCGCTCCCTCGGCGGCCACGTCCTCGTCCGTGCCAGCGGCGGTTGGGAGCTGACCGACCTCGGCGCCCACGCGGTAGCCGCCGCCGAGGAGGTGGACCGCGCCCTCAGCGCGCTCGAAAAGAACGACGACGGCGCAAGCCGGCTTTCCGGCGTCGTACGCATGAGTGCCACTGACGGTTTCAGCGCCTATATCGCGGCGCCCGCTTTCGCACGGCTCCGGCGGAACCATCCCCGGCTCAGCGTCGAGATTGTCGCGGCGACGCGGCGCGCATCGCAGACGCGCAGCGGGCTGGACCTCGAAGTGGTGGTGGGCAGGCCGCAGGTGCATCGGGCCGAGGCAATCCGGCTGGGCGAGTACATGCTCGGGTTGTATGCGTCGCGCGATTATCTGGCCGAGCACGGGAGGCCCTCCACCATCGAGGAGGTCCTGGAACATCCGCTGGTGTACTTCATCGATTCGATGCTGCAGGTGGACAGCCTGGATGCCCCGCGGCGGCTGCTTCCGACCATGAAGGATTCGCTCAGCTCGACCAACGTGTTCGTGCACGTGGAGGCGACGCGCGCCGGGGCGGGGATGGGGCTGCTGCCGTGCTTCATGGCGAACCTTCACTGTGACCTCGTGCGGCTCCTGCCCGAAGAGGTGGCTGAGCGACTGGGCTACTGGCTCGTCGCGCGCCCGGATTCACTGCGGCAACCGGCGGTGGCCGCCGTCGTCGGGGTGTTGCGGGACGCGACGGACGCTTTCGAGGACCGGTTGCTGGGGCGAGTGTGACCATCTGCCTCCCCGCAAACCAACCGCCGTGTCCCGCGTCGGCTGAAGGGGACGGACATGCCTCCTGGATGCTTGCCTGCGGTGCAGGCAATGCATGGGCGGGTTCTAGTGGTCGTTGCAACACCCCCGTCTTTCGGGAGTTACAACGACAATGGCTTCATCATCTATCAGCGGGTCTTCCTTAGCGAAAGAGTCGTCTTCGGCGGAA
>NZ_JBTNCT010000017.1:0-77262 GCF_054511355.1 Arthrobacter tecti | reverse complement strand
CGTCCCCGCAAACCGGTATCCGGTCACCAATTCCAGGACAACGGACTGCGGCCCGGCAATCAGCGCTCAACCCTGCGAGACGGTCAAACCACTACCGACACACGCACCTAGGGACTTTACAGCCCCAGTTCGGCGGGTACCTCCACCTTCTCGCCCAGCACGTGACGGGCAAGGAAGTGCTCGACGACGCCGTACCAGATCTTCGCGTGCTGCGGTTTGAGGATCCAGTGATTCTCATCCGGGAAGTACAGGAACCGGTGGTCCGTCTCGCCGTTGGCATCCGCAGGCAACGCCGACTTGGACAGCAGTTCATACCAGAGCCGCAGACCCTCGCCGATCGGCACACGGTAGTCCTTGTCACCGTGGATGACGAGCATCGGCGTGCTGATCTTTTCGACGTGCGCGTGCGGGGAGTTGGCGAGCGCCATCTCGGGCGTCATCTCCTTCTCCCAGTAGAACGAGGCGTCCGTGGTGGGCCCGAACTGGTCCAGCGCCCAGAGGCTGGCGTGCGTCACGATCGCGTTGAAACGGTCTGTGTGGCCGGCCACCCAGTTGGCCATGTAGCCGCCGAACGAGCCGCCCATCGCGGCGGTCCTGCTCTCGTCGATGTCAGGGCGGGCCACGACGGCGTCGGTTGCCGCCATGAGATCGGTGAACGGAGCATCGCCCCAGGCACCCCAGCCGCGCTCGATCATCTTCTGGCCGTAACCGGTGGAAAGTGCAGGGTCCGGCAACAGCACGGCGTAGCCCTTCGCGGCCAGCAGCCACGGCGACCACCGCCAGGTCCACGCGTTCCAGGAGCCGAGCGGCCCACCGTGGATCCACAGCAGGAGCGGAGCCGGGCTGGAATCACCGGCGCCCTCGGGCAGGACGAGGTAGGACTTCACCGGATGGCCGTCCTCCCCCGTGGTCTCGACGCGCTCGAGCCGTCCCGACAGCGCCGGGCGCTCCACCGGCCCTGGGAGCGGGGTGACGGTTCCCGAAGCGAGGTCGATCCGCACCACCTCCGGCGGGAACTCGTAGGAGCTGCGCAGCGCATAGACCGTGGCGCCATCGGGCGAGACGACGACGTCGGTGTACGACGCCGCGTCCTGCGTTATCCGGCGGACTGCCCCAGTTGCGACGTCGACGGTAAAAACGGGCGACGCGCCGTCGTCGTCGGCTGTCACAACCAGGCCGCTGCCGTCCGGAAGCCACGCTGCGGGAGACGGCCAGGCGTCCCAATCGGCAGCCAGCGCAGCGAGCGTCCCACCGTTCACGGGAAGCAGCCCGAGCTTAACGTCGGGCGGGGTATCCGGGCCGGTGCGCCGGTCGACGCTCACCACAACCGTGGAGCTGTCCGGGCTGATGGGGCCGGCGTCGTAGTCGTAGTCGGGGGAATCGAGGATGACCGTACGGTCCCCTGTTGCGGAGTCGATGCGCACCAGGACCGACCGTTGGTCGCCTTTGCCCGCCGGTACAGTCTGGCCCGCGATGATGACCGTGCCGTCGGGGCTGATGCTCGGGGAACTGTTCCGGAGGCTGCCGCCCATGCCGACGGTGACGTTGCGCAGGGAGAATTGCGGCTGCTCGTCCACCGTGGCCGGTCTGAGCACCTCCTGCTCGCCCTCTTCGACAACGAAGAACCGGGGCTCGGCCGGACCGAGATCGGCGTCCCAGTGACGGACGGGATAGCCCGTGTGCAGGATCGCCTCGACCCCTGCTTCCTTGCGCGCCTTACGGCGCTCATCGTCGTCCTTCTCATCTGAGGAGCCGGCGAGAACCTCCGCAACAACGACGGCGGCATCCGATTTCCGCGCCGCCACCACGCCCTGCACCCCACCGCGGCGGGAATGCACTATTCGAGCTTCGCCGCCCTGCGCTGGTAGCTTCCACAATGCGCTGACCGGGTCCTCGTCGGAGTTCTCCGGATCCGGGCGGGTAGAGGTGAAGAGCAAGTCGCCATTCGCCAGGAAGGCCGCTCCTGCTTCGCCCTTGGCGCTCCGGGTAATGCGGCGGGCCGGAGCGTTTCCCTCTGGATCGAGCTCCCAGAGGGCGGAGACGTAGGCGTTGCTTTTCGAATTGAGCGTGGCCACCGAGGTGACGAGCCGGGTTCCGTCGGCGTTGACGGCGAGCCCGCCCAATCGGGGAATGGCGACGAAGTGGTCCAGGTCATGGAATGGCGTCTTCGGCTTCACGGGGGTAGGTGAATTGGTGTCGGGAGTCATCCTCCATCTCTATCACCGGATGTGTGCTACTTCACAGTCACTTCACTAAGAGAGTAATGCCATTGCTTGAGGCACCCATACTGAACACGGAAAGGGAAACGTCCCGCATCAATCGATGCGGGACGTTTCCCTTTGCACTGCTGAGTGATTTGCGGTTACTCGGGGACCGCGGCCTCAATGGCAGCTGGCGAATCCTCGATCTCCTTCGGTGCGCCGTGGCCCACGAATGTAAATTGGGCTTCGTCTCCCTCACCCTCAACGTCCACCGACACGATCTCCCCGGACTTGATCTCGCCAAACAGGATCTTCTCGGACAGTTGGTCCTCGATCTCGCGCTGGATGGTGCGGCGGAGCGGCCGCGCACCCATCGCGGGATCATAACCACGTGTAGCCAGCAGCACCTTGGCGGCGGGAGTGAGTTCGATGCTCATACCCTTGTCTGCCATGCGCTTACCAAGCCGCTCGAGGAACAGATCCACGATCTGCACAATCTCTTCCTGTGTGAGCTGCGGGAACACCACGGTGTCATCCACACGGTTGAGGAACTCGGGCCGGAAGTGCTGCTTGAGTTCCTCGGTGACCTTGGCCTTGATGCGGGAGTAGTTCGTGTTGGTGTCCGTGCCCGACTGGAAGCCGGTCATGACACCCTTCGAGATATCCCGCGTACCAAGGTTGGTGGTCATGATGATGACGGTGTTCTTGAAGTCCACCACGCGGCCCTGGCTGTCCGTGAGACGGCCGTCCTCGAGGATTTGGAGGAGCGAGTTGAAGAGGTCTGCGTGCGCCTTCTCCACCTCGTCGAACAGCACCACAGAGAAAGGCCGACGCCGGACCTTCTCCGTGAGCTGGCCGCCCTCCTCGTAACCGACATATCCCGGAGGGGCACCGAAGAGACGGGAAACGGTGTGCTTCTCCGAGTACTCCGACATGTCCAGCGTGATCAGCGAATCTTCGTCGCCGAACAGGAATTCCGCGAGGGCCTTCGCGAGCTCCGTCTTTCCGACGCCGGTGGGGCCGGCGAAGATGAACGAACCACCCGGACGCTTGGGATCCTTCAGGCCGGCACGGGTACGCCGGATTGCCTGCGAGATCGCCTTGATGGCATCATCCTGGCCGATGACCCGCTTGTGGAGTTCATCTTCCATGTGAAGCAGCCGCGAGGACTCTTCCTCGGTGAGTTTGAAGACAGGAATGCCGGTGGAGTTGGCGAGCACCTCCGCGATCAGCTCCTCATCAACCTCTGCGATGTCATCCAGGCCACCGGACTTCCAGCGACGCTCCTTGTCCATGCGCTCATCATGGAGCTTCTGCTCCCGATCGCGCAGCCGCGCAGCACCCTCGAAGTCCTGGGCGTCAATGGCCGATTCCTTCTCGCGCTTCACATCGGCGATGCGCTCATCGATCTCTTTGAGCTCCGGCGGGGCCGTCATCCGGCGAATGCGCAGGCGGGCTCCGGCTTCATCAATCAGGTCAATTGCCTTGTCCGGCAGAAAGCGGTCGGAAATGTACCGCTCGGCGAGGTTTGCAGCAGAGGCCAGCGCGGCATCGGTGATGGAGACGCGGTGATGGGCCTCATAGCGGTCCCGCAGGCCCTTCAGGATTTCAATGGCGTGCGCCACCGACGGCTCCTGGACCTGGATGGGCTGGAAGCGGCGCTCAAGAGCTGCGTCCTTCTCAATGTGCTTGCGGTACTCATCAAGGGTGGTGGCGCCGATGGTCTGCAGTTCACCGCGGGCCAGCATTGGTTTCAGGATGGACGCCGCGTCAATTGCACCTTCAGCTGCGCCGGCACCGACGAGGGTGTGGATCTCATCGATGAACAGGATGATGTCGCCACGGGTACGGATTTCCTTGAGCACCTTCTTCAGGCGCTCCTCGAAATCACCGCGGTAGCGTGAACCGGCCACGAGAGACCCGAGGTCCAGAGTGTACAGCTGCTTGTCGCGGATGGTTTCAGGCACATCACCGCGCACGATCGCCTGGGCGAGTCCCTCGACGACGGCGGTCTTGCCGACGCCGGGCTCACCGATCAGCACAGGGTTGTTCTTGGTGCGGCGCGAGAGGACCTGCATGACGCGTTCCATCTCAAGCTCGCGGCCGATCACGGGGTCCAGCTTGCCTTCGCGCGCAGCCTGCGTGAGGTTGCGCCCAAACTGGTCAAGAACCACTGAGCCTGCAGGGGTGCCTTCCTGCTGCTGGCCGCCTGAGGCCACGGGTTCCTTGCCCTGGTAGCCGGAGAGCAGCTGGATTACCTGCTGGCGAACGCGGTTGAGGTCAGCACCGAGCTTGACCAGCACCTGCGCTGCAACACCCTCGCCCTCACGGATGAGCCCGAGCAGGATGTGTTCGGTGCCGATGTAGTTATGGCCGAGCTGCAGGGCCTCCCGGAGCGAGAGCTCCAGCACTTTCTTGGCGCGCGGGGTGAAGGGGATATGGCCGGATGGGGCCTGCTGGCCCTGCCCGATGATCTCCTGCACCTGCTCGCGCACAGCGCCCAGGGAAATGCTGAGGGACTCCAGGGCCTTTGCGGCAACCCCTTCACCCTCGTGAATTAGCCCAAGCAGGATGTGCTCGGTGCCGATGTAGTTGTGGTTGAGCATGCGGGCTTCTTCTTGGGCCAGCACGACAACCCGACGGGCACGATCCGTAAATCTCTCAAACATGAGCCACACTCCTAGCTAACGCGTAATTCGATGCTACGTGCATGGAGGTGCCTTGTGGAGCGTGTTCGCCACAGGCGAGATAGCCCATGGATGCCCTCAAGGTGCGAACGGCGCGGCAGAACGCGCCGCGAAAAGCAGCGTACGGAAGGCCGTTACCGCTGGGCGGCGCGGTACGCCTCGATGATCTCCGAGTTCACCCGGCCCCGCGAGGAGACGTTGTACCCGTTTGACTTCGCCCATTCGCGGATCTGCGCCGCCTCCTGGTTTCGTGCCGGAGCGCTCTGTCGCGGCTTTGACTGGCTCTCGCGGCGTGCCGCGGACACATAGGGCGCCAGCGCATCGCGAAGGTCCTTTGCATGGGCCGAGGAAAGGTCCATTTCATACTGCACGCCATCCAGACCAAACCTCACGGTCTCATCTGCCTCGCCGCCATCGAGGTCGTCAATAAGAATGATTTTGACTTTTTGAGCCACGATTTTTCTCCCATGTTCAGATGTAATGCCCATACCGGACGAAATACTGATTCCAGAGTAATTATCATCCGGTGGAATGTCCGCGTCAAAGGGCAGACATAAACGGGCTTAGCGGGACGTATCCCCGTCTTCGGAATCCTTGGGGTCCTCCGGCGCGGATTTCGCCGGCGAATTGCCACGCGCAGTACGTTCCGCAGCCTCCGCTTCGCGCTCAGCCCTATCGGCGTTGAAGATCGCCCGCATGACAAAGTAGAAGATAGCGCCCACCGCGAGGGAGGGCAAGAGAACGGCCAAATACTCCATGAATTAACCCAGTTCCGGCTTGAGCAGCGGGAATAGGATGGTTTCGCGGATCCCGGTAGAAGTGAAAAGCATCACTACACGATCGATTCCAAGGCCTATTCCGCCCATGGGCGGTGCACCATATTCAAGGGCGCGCAAAAAGTCCTCATCCAGCTGCATGGCTTCATCGTCACCGGCTGCGGCGCGGCGGGACTGCTCAGTCAGGCGCTCCCGCTGGATCACCGGGTCAATAAGCTCCGAAAACGCGGTCCCTCGTTCCATGCCGCCGATGATGAGATCCCAGGCCTCAATCAGCCGCGGATCGTCACGATGCTGCCGTGCCAGGGGCTGAGCCGACGGCGGATAGTCGTAAACGAATGTGGGCTGCAGAAGCGTCGGCTCAACAATCTCGCTGAAAAGCTCAAGGACCAGCTTCTCCTCATCCCAGTTCTCATCTACCGAAATTTCCCGTTCCTTGGCCAGCGTCAGAAGCGTGCCTTTGTCAGTCTCGGGAGTAATTTCCTGCCCTATCGATTCCGAAAGCCCAGGATAAACACCGAGCCAACGCCATTCCCCGTCGAGATCGATCATTCCCCGTCCGGTTTCGAGTTGCCTCGAACCAAGAAGGTCAGCGCAATTCAGGATGATCTCCTTCATGCGCTCCGCCATTACGAACTGGTCGGCATAAGCCTCGTAGCACTCGAGCATGGTGAATTCCGGGCTGTGTGTCGAGTCCACACCCTCGTTCCGGAAAATGCGTCCCATCTCATACACACGGTCAATTCCGCCGACCACTGCGCGCTTCAAATAGAGTTCCAGCGCGATGCGCAGCGTCATCTTCTGGTCGAAGGCATTCACGTGGGTTTCAAAAGGACGGGCTGTGGCACCGCCATGAACCAACTGCAGAATAGGCGTTTCAACCTCGACGTACTGGTGCGAGTGGAGCGTCTCACGGATGCTGCGGGTAATCGCGGCCCGGGTGCGGACCATCTCGCGTGCTTCCTCGCGCACCATGAGGTCCACGTACCGCTGCCGGACGCGGGTTTCCTCGTTCACGCCGGCATGCAGCGTGGGAAGGGGGCGCAGCGCCTTCGAAGCCATCTTCCAGGATTCAGCCATCACGGAGAGTTCCCCACGGCGCGAGCTGATCACTTCTCCGCTTACCTGCACATGGTCACCCAGATCTACGGTGGCCTTCCAGTCCGCCAGAGATTCTTCACCGACGACGGCGAGGCTCAGCATCGCCTGAAGGCGGGTACCGTCGCCCTCCTGCAGCGTTGCGAAGCATAGCTTGCCGGTGTTCCGCAGAAAGACCACGCGACCAACCACGCTGACGTTCTCACCGGTGGAGTCCCCGGCCTCCAGGTCCGCGAAGCGTTTCCGGATGTCGCCGAGTGAAGAACTGCGCTCGGGCAACACCTGGTAGGCGTCTTCCCCGCGCTCCAGCAGCTGCGCACGCTTTTCCATGCGGATGCGCATCTGCTCGTTGAATTCTTCGGTGGTAAGGCTTGGCTCAGTGGTCACGGTATCTAAGGTTACCGGTTCAGCCTTGCCCGTCAGTCTGGTCTTTATGCGGCTCAGCTTTCAGTGGCTGGTTGTCGATCAGCCGCACACTGCCTACCCTCGCGGCGATCAGCGCCAGACCCTCCCCCGTAAACGGTGTCTCCCGGCAGTTGAAAGCCAGCGGCTCCAGCGTCGCTAAGTCCACCACCTCCAGGTATTCGAGCGCAACCAGCGGCTGGCTGTGGACGAGCGCGACGGCGGAATCCAGGTCAAGCGGTTCACATCGCCTTGCGCGCTCCTCCAGCAACCGGAGGGTGCGTGAAAGGACGAGGGCCGCGCCGGCCTCTTCATCGGTCAGGAAACGGTTGCGGCTGGAGCGGGCGAGCCCTTCGGCTGTGCGGACGGTGGGCACGGCGCGGATTTCGACGGCGAAGTTCAGGTCCCGCGCCATACGGCCGATCAGTACCAACTGCTGCGCATCCTTCTGACCGAAGTAGGCGCGGTAGCCGGCGTCGGCGGCCGGCCAGGCAAGGTGCAGGAGCTTGGCCACCACCGTGAGCATGCCGTCGAAGTGCCCGGGCCGAAACTCGCCCTCAAACTTCTCGCCGAGCCTGCCGGCGGACAGCCGCACAAGAGGTTCGCCGTCGGGATAGACCTCGTCCTGGCTCGGCGCGAACACGAGGTCGACTCCCTGCCGGCCCAACAGTTCGACGTCGGCATCGAGTGTCCGGGGGTACCGGTCGAGGTCACCCGCATCCCCGAACTGCAACGGATTCACGAAGATGGTGGCAACAACGACGTCGTTCTCCTCCCGGGCAGCACGAGCGAGGGCCGCGTGGCCCTCGTGGAGTGCGCCCATGGTGGGTACCAGGCCCAGGCTCACGGGCCCAGGTCCGGCTGCCGACAGAAGTTTGATCGTTGCCGCGCGGAGCTCCGCCGCGGTGGTGATGACGCGTGGACTCACTGATCGTCCTCTCCGGATTGCTGAAGTGCGCGCGTGATGGCCAGGCCCTGGTCGGGTGTCAGCAGACCGCGCTTCACTCCGCGCGCCGCGGTGACGGCCGCGAGTTCCAGGTAGGCGCGGCGCACGTCCTCGGGAGCCGAGGCCAGGGCAGCGGAGTGCGCCTTGACCGTGCCTGAGTCTCCGCGCGCAACCGGTCCGGTGAGGGCACCCTCGCCGGCAGCGAGCGCGTTCTCCAGTGATGCGCGCATGAGCGGGCCAAGAAGCCTGTCAGGCCGTTCGATCCCGATAGCCACGAGTAGCTGTGTGGACTGCGCTGCGAGGGTTACAAGGTGGTTCGATGCGTGGGCGAGCGCCGCGTGGTAGAGAACCCTGTCCTCTTCTTCGACGACAACCGGCTCCGCCCCCATCTCGACCACCAGCGCCTGCGCGACCGGTAGAACCGCCGCCGGGGCGGTGACCCCGAACGAGCAGTCCGGCAACCGGGTCAGGTCCAGACTCAATCCGGTGAACGTCATGGCCGGGTGCAACGCGAGCGGAATGGCGCCGAGTTCGCGCGCCGGTTCAAGCACGCCGGTTCCGAAGCGGCCGGAGGTGTGCGCGACCAACTGCCCGGGCTGCCAGGCGCCCACGGCCGCGAGACCCGCTACGAGTTCGGGCAAGGCGTCGTCGGGCACTGCTACAAGAACCAGCTCCGCGCGCTCGACGATCTCCGGAATGGGCAGTATCGGCACCCCCGGCAGGAGGTTCTCGGCCCGCTCCCTGCTTGCCTCCGACACCGCCGAAACACCGACGACGGCGTGCTCCGCGGCACGCAGGGCAGCCCCCAGCACCGCACCGACCCTGCCCGCACCGATGACGCCGACACCGAGCCGGCCGGGTTTCCGCCGTCCTTCGCGGGACGGCAGTGCCTCGGGAGTAGTCACTGCTTCTGCGGGCCTTCCTGGTAAGACGGGGGTTCCGGCATGACTGCAGGCTCAGCTGCAGGTCCGGGCACGGCCGTTGCGTCAGTAGTGGGTTGTTCAGTGGGCCGCATCCATTGTTCCGGCCCACTGCGCCTGCGGGCCTCGGCTGCGCGGACGGCCTGCTCCTGGAACAGCGTCCACGCCTGCGCGGTTTCGATCTGCCGCACGCGTGGGGACACGGGCCCCGGCGTCGTATGGAAGACGAGGTCGGCAACCTTGAACCGGCGGGCCAGCGGTCCCTGATGTAGTGCAAGGGATTGCGTGCGCTCGTGGGGTACGACGGCGAGCGCTCGCCACCAAGCGCCGGAGCGCGCCAGAATCGCGGTGCGGGTCACTGCTACACCGTTGCGCCGCCAGGCCAGCGGTGCGATGGGCCGGGCGCCGCGTGGAGTGGTGACGAAGCCGCCGTCGGAATCCCGGCCGGCGAGACCGGCTGTGAACACCTCGACCGGGTGTTCCGTACCCGGGTCCGGGAGGACAAGGGCAAGGATCTGCAGCACCTCGTCCCGGGTGCCGACCGGCAGGAGGGTTGCCCGGGCCTGCGCTTCCCCGCTGGCGGACGCGCCGTAGCCGGCGACATTGACCGTGACCTTGTACCAGCCCTTCAACCTCCAGAGCGGGGACTGCACCACTCCAACGGCCTGGACCCGCCCGGGCGGCACCGTCTGGGTCCGCGTATCGAGCAGCCCGTAGCGGATCCGGATACCGTCCGGGGAGATTGCGGCCCGGAAGTTGAACCCGGTGTTGAGTGCATTCCAGTAGGCACTGATTACGCCGATGGCGAGAGGAAGGATCGCTGCAAGCAACGCCCCGGACTCGAAGATGATCGCTGACGCGATGACGGCCATCCCACCGATCACGACGACGATGGTGCTGCCCGAGAGCACCGCCGCGCCGATCACACGTGCAGGCGTCAGTGCCAGGACCTCGCGTTCCGGGGCTTCCTGGATTTCGTCCGGATGGTCGGGGTCCACGGTAACGCCGGCGGCCCGCGCGAGGATCGTCGCGCGCAGCTTCTGTGCCTCCCCCAACTTCAGGAACGACAGCCGAACCGCTGACTCACCGGCGTCGGCGACGTCGAACTTCAACTCCGCGAGACCGAAGAGGCGGGCAAGGAACGGCTGTACCACGTCGATTGCCTGCACCCGGTCCAGCCGCGCCTGACGGTTCTGCCGGAAAACGATTCCCGAGTTCACCCGGACGTGGTCTTCGGTCACCTGGTAGCGAGTGAAGTACCAGGACAGGAAGAAGCCTGCCGCAATCAGAAGTGCGACCCCGACGAGGATCGCAACCGCCCACACCAGTCCAACCGTGTTCCCGTTGAAGTCCGGACCGTCGCCGGTCAGGATCCCTTCGAACCAGTCCCTGCCGCCGAAGAAGAGCAGGGCAGCGATGGCAATCCAACCACGTACCAGGGGCGAGATGATGTGGACGCGCTTCCATTCGTCAGTCGAAGTTGCCAGCAGGTCCGGATCCGGTTGAACGGCGCTCACAGTCCCGCCAGCTTCGCCTCACCGCGCGCGGAGAGCTGCTCGCGGAGCCTGGCCCCCTCACTCGAGGGCAGGCCCGGAATCTCCGCGTTGGTGCCTGGGGAGGCGGTGTGCAGCTTCACCGTGCACAGCCCCAGCGCCCGCTCGATCGGCCCCACGCCGACGTCGACGTACTGCATGCGACCATACGGGACCACCATGGTGCGCTGGAAGAATATGCCTCGCCGGATCAGCAGGTCCTCGTTACGTTCGGCGTAGCCGATCGCGCGGACCTGCCGCGGAAGCAGCAGTCCGCGCCACACAGCGAGAACGACGACGGCGGCGGGCAGCAGCCATGCCAGCCAAGCGGGGAAACCATCCCAGACCCCCGTCAGCATCAACACGAGGGGCACGGACAGGATCAGCAGGTAGAACACGCTGCTGATCGCCCAACCAACGAGCTGGACTTTCAGGTACTTCGGTGAGACCTGTGTCCACTCTATCCCGGTTGGGTCTATTGGTTCTTCCCTACGCATACTCCCCCTCGCCACTTTCCCGGGACTCATCCGCCCCGGCGTCGTCATCCGGCGGCAGCTTGCAGAAGCTTTCCACCACCAGGCCAACCACAATCATCGCAATACCGGCTGCAATCAACGCGACGCTCCCCCAAATGGGTCCGAAATTGCCCGTGAGGTTCACCCAGGTGAGCTGATCGGCAAGGATGCCCACGTGCCAGCCGGTGCTGAGGGCTCCCGCGTAAGCCGTGGCCTGCGCGAGGACCACTGTGCGCGCGGCGAGAAGCGGATCCAGCCGACGCTTGGCGTTCCCGTTGCGCCAGCGACGGACGCGCAGTCCAAAGATAAGGGTCACCGCGATGACGGCCGCGATGGTGAGGAGGGAACTGAGCGGCAGCGACGGCGTAGGGAAACCGTTACGGGTAGCCCCCCAATTGACCAGCCACCCCGCGGCACCGGCCACCAGGGCTATGAATACCAGCCAGCCGAACCTGATTGAGCCCACAGCCTAAGCGTAGCGCGAGGGACCCGGGGTGAGCGAAGCGAGCCCTGGGGGCGCTACACGCCCTCGAACGGGGCGAGGCCGGAAAGATCATCCGCCTGCTCCGCCAGTTCCGTGACCGGCCGTCCCGCCAGCGTGGCCGATGAATCCATCCACGCCCACGGCTGCAGCACAAACGCCCGTTCAGCAGCCCGGGGATGCGGAAGGGTGAGCCGCTCATCGTCGGAGACCAGGTTCCCGTAGGTGACGATGTCGATGTCCAGGGTACGGGGCCCCCAGCGGACCGTCCGCACGCGGTGATGCTTGTTTTCCACCGTTTGGCAGTGTTCCAGCAGCTCGTACGGACCCAGGTCGGTCTCGATCTCGATGACCATGTTCAGGTAGTCGGGCTGCTCAGGACCGCCCACGGCCTTGGACAGCACCACGGGAGAGACCTCGCGGAGCCGGACATGCGGAGAGTCGACGATATCCGCCACAGCCAGTGAGAGCGTGTCATTGCTCTCCCCGAGGTTGCTGCCCAGCGCGAGGACTGAGCGCACCGTGCCGCTCACGCGCGTTCCCGGAAAATGGAAACAGTGACGTCTCCGAACGGAACTTCGATGGGTGCCTTGGGTTTGTGCACCGTCACCTCGACCGCATCAACGGCGAAGGACTCCAGCACGTGCCCGGCGATGCGCTCAGCGAGGGCTTCGATGAGGTTGAGCGGTTCGCCGGTGATGAGATTACGGACCTGCTCCGCCAGTTCACCGTAGTGTGCGGTTCGGGTGAGGTCATCCGAGATTCCTGCCGGGCGCAGGTCGAGGTGAAGCACCACGTCCACGATGAACGGTTGCCCGTCGCGCCGCTCGTGCTCGAAAACGCCGTGATGCCCGACGGCGGTGATCCCCGTGAGCGTGATGGTGTCCTGCCGCGTGGGCGGGCTGGAAGCTGTTGTCATTGTGCGCCTACTTGGTCCAGGAAGCGGCAACCTTGACGGCGTCCAGGTTGGGGCCGACGTCGTGCACGCGGGCGCACCAGGCGCCGCCGGCAGCCGCCAGGGTGGACACGGCAATGGTCGCGGAATCCCGCTCGGCGGGTGCGGCAGCCTTGCCCGCGGTGCTCAGCAGGGTGCCGAGGAAGCTTTTGCGGGATGCCCCCACCAGGATCCGGTGACCGAGCACCTCGAAGCGCTCCAGTGAGCGCAGCAGTTCCCAGTTATGGTCCCCCTTCTTGGCGAAACCGATTCCCGGATCGAGGATGATCTGCTCGGCGGAGACACCCGCTTCATAGAACTTGTCCCGCACGCTCATGAGCTCGGCGATGACATCCTCCACGACGTCGTCGTAATCGGTGAGCGAGTCCATGGTCTGCGCGTTGCCACGGCTGTGCATGAGGACGTAGGGGACACCGCGCTCCGCGATGAGCGCCGGCATCTCCGGATCGAAGTCAAGGCCGGAGACATCGTTGACGATAGCCGCACCGGCGTCAAGCGCCTTGGCCGCCGTGGCGGCATGCATAGTGTCAACGCTGACCAGGGCACCGGCCTTCACCAGCGCGGCAACGACAGGGAGGATGCGCTCCTGCTCCTCCTCCACGGTGGTCTGCTCTGCGTTGGGCCGCGTGGACTCACCGCCGACGTCAACGATGTCCGCTCCGGCGTAGTGCATGCGGAGGCCCTCGGCGATGGCGTCGTCAGCGGTGGCGAACCTGCCACCGTCGCTGAAGGAGTCCGGAGTGACGTTGAGGATTCCCATCACGAGCGTCCGGTTGGTTGGCAGGTCCGCGAAGGACTTGCGGACCCGGGTTGGCCTCAGGACGGGCAGGGGCGACGTTGCTGGTCCGGTTCCTGGGGCTGCTGCGAGTGAATCCATATAGTGCGGTGTCCTATCTTCCGAGTATCAGGCTCATGGCCTCGGCGCGTGTGGCGGCGTCGCGCACCTGGCCGCGCACCGCCGAGGTGACGGTTTTCGCTCCAGGCTTGCGAATGCCCCGCATCGACATGCACAGGTGTTCGCATTCGATAACCACAATGGCGCCCTTGGGTTGCAGATGCTCCATCAGCGCGTCGACGATCTGCGTGGTCAGGCGTTCCTGCACCTGTGGCCGACGCGCGTAAATCTCAACCAACCGCGCCAATTTGCTGAGGCCGGTGATCTTCCCTTCTTCAGAGGGAATGTACCCGATGTGCGCTGTGCCGTGAAATGGGACGAGGTGATGCTCGCAGGTTGAGTAGAACGGGATGTCCTTGACCAGCACCAGTTCCTCGTGGTCCAGGTCGAAGGTAACGGAGAGGACATCCTTCGGATCCTGGTGGAGTCCGGCGAAGAATTCAGCGTACGCCTTCGCCACCCGCTTGGGGGTGTCCTGAAGCCCGTCCCGGTCAGGATCCTCGCCGATTGCGGCCAGGATTTCCCTGACCGCCCGCTCGATTCGGGGCTTGTCTACCTTGGAGCCGGTGGCCGCCAGGGCAGCATTTACCATCTCATCGTCAAAATCGGTCACGCAAAGCATCCTAACCCGGCCACTACGGCCGTCCCCCAGTGGTTACGGGGTTGGACCCGTCCCGTCGGAACGATTGGTTCCCGTTGCGCCGCCCTTGTCATCCGATTCCGTCTCCGGTTCCGGCAGGCCGTCACCCTGAACATCAAAGTCCCGTGGCAGGTTTGCATCGGCGATCTGGTCCTGGGGTGAAACGCTGTCCGGATCCGGCTCATCGGAGGCTTCTGCCTCGGCGCGTTCCTTCGGAGTAACCACGGGAGGCAGCGAATGCACGGGCCGGCTGTCCTTGGAGAGCCAGACGTGACGGGCGTCCCGCTTCCGGATGTCCTCGAAAACCTCTGCGATCTCCGCCTGGTTCAAGGTTTCGCGCTCCAGCAGTTCCAGCGCCAGCCGATCGAGGACGTCGCGGTTCTCGGTAAGGATCGCGTAGGCCTCGTCATGGGCATTGTCGATGAGGCGGCGGACTTCCTCGTCAACGATGTAGGCGATGTGGTCCGAGTAGTTGCGCTCATGGCCCATGTCGCGTCCGAGGAACGGTTCACCGCCGCCCTGGCCCAGCTTCACCGAGCCGATGCGTTCGCTCATGCCGTACTGGGTGACCATCTTGCGCGCCGTGGAGGTTGCCTTCTCAATGTCGTTGGAAGCCCCAGTAGACGGATCGTGGAAGACGATTTCCTCGGCCACCCGGCCGCCCATGGCGTACGCAAGCTGGTCGAGCAGTTCATTGCGCGTGATCGAATATTTGTCATCCGCCGGCAGCACCATCGTGTACCCGAGGGCACGCCCGCGCGGCAGGATGGTGACCTTGGTGACGGGATCCGTGTTGCGGAGAGCTGCCGCCACCAGTGCGTGGCCGCCCTCGTGGTAAGCGGTGATTTTCCGCTCGAGTTCCTTCATTACGCGGCTGCGCTTCTGCGGGCCTGCAATGACGCGGTCGATCGCCTCATCAAGGGCGCGGTCGTCGATGAGCTGCGCGTTAGACCGCGCGGTCAACAGGGCTGCCTCATTGAGGACGTTAGCGAGATCCGCACCGGTGAAGCCCGGCGTCTTCTTTGCCACGGAGCGCAGATCCACGCCGGGCGCCATCGGCTTACCCTTGGCGTGAACCTGCAGGATGCGATCGCGGCCGCCCATATCCGGAGCCTCGACGCCGATCTGCCGGTCGAAGCGGCCCGGACGGAGCAGTGCCGGGTCCAGGACATCAGGGCGGTTGGTTGCAGCGATGAGGATGACGTTGGTGTTGGCGTCAAAGCCGTCCATCTCCACCAGCAGCTGGTTCAGCGTCTGTTCACGCTCGTCATTGCCACCGCCGACGCCGGCGCCACGGTGGCGGCCGACGGCGTCGATCTCGTCAACGAAGATGATGGCCGGAGCGTTGGACTTGGCCTGCTCGAACAGGTCGCGGACACGCGAGGCACCCACACCAACGAACATCTCGACGAAGTCCGAGCCGGAGATCGAATAGAACGGCACGCCTGCTTCACCGGCAACGGCGCGGGCGAGCAGGGTTTTACCGGTACCGGGAGGGCCGTACAGCAGCACGCCCTTGGGAATCTTGGCGCCCAGGGCCTGGAACTTGGAGGGCTCCTGCAGGAACTCCTTGATCTCGTGAAGTTCCTCCACCGCTTCATCGGCGCCGGCAACGTCATTGAAGGTGACCTGCGGCATGTCCTTGCTGATCAGCTTGGCCTTGGACTTGCCGAACTGCATGACCTTGGAGCCGCCGCCCTGCATCCGGCTGAGCAGGAACCAGAAGATGGCGCCCAGGATGAGGATGGGCAGGATCAGTCCGAGGATGCTGGTAAACCAGTTGTTCTCGATGGGCTGGTCCGTGAAGCCGTCCACGTCGGAGGAGTTGATCGCCTCGACAACGAGTTCCCCGCGGTTGTTGCTGAAGAGGAAGTAGACACTCTGCCCGAGGTCCTCGTAGTCCTCGCGCAGCGTGAGGTCCACCCGGTTCTCGCCGTCGACAATCTTGGCCTGCTCCACCTGGTTATTCTCGAGGAGCTCCAGGCCCACATTGGTATCCACGCGCGAACCGCTGTTGTTGAAAACGGAGGGCAGGATCACCAGGAGTGCGACAACAGCCAGCACTATCCAGAAAATGGGTCCTCTGAAAATGTTCTTGAATTTCATTCAACTCAGGGCTGGATGCCCTGTCCCTCCTGCTTCATCAACCAAATAGCCCTGGTCCGTACAGCTGGTCTCCAGTGCAGTGCGCTCGAACAAGTACCAGCTTTACATCGTCTGCAGAATCCACGCATATGCGCAAAGGAAAGTTCCCTCTGGGCGTAGCCGATGGGCGCCTCGGCCCCTGAACCGGCTACTCGTAGACGTGCGGCGCAAGCGTGCCGATGAAGTCCAGGTTGCGGTACTTCTCCGCGAAATCAAGGCCATAGCCCACCACGAACTCGTTGGGGATGTCATAGCCGACATACTTCACGTCGATGGTGACCTTCGCCGCTTCGGGCTTGCGCAGCAGGGTGCAGATCTCGACGGACGCCGGCCCCCGGGAGAGCAGGTTCGCCTTGAGCCAGGAGAGGGTCAGGCCGGAGTCGATGATGTCCTCGACAATGAGCACGTGCTTACCCATGAGGTCCGTCTCCAGGTCCTTCAGGATCCGCACCACACCCGAAGACTGCGTGCCGGAACCGTAGGAAGATACTGCCATCCAGTCCATGGTGACGTGGGAATGCATGGCGCGCGCGAGGTCCGCCATCACCATGACGGCGCCCTTCAGGACTCCGACAATAAGGACGTCCCGGTCCCCGTAGTCCCGGTCAATTTCGGCGGCCAGTTCCTGGACCCGCTGCTGAATCTCTTCCTTGGTGTAGAGAACGTGCTTGAGGTCCGCCTGGACGTCGTGTGAATCCACCAATTACTCCCGGATTGAGGTTTTTGCCCGCGCCGTTCAGGACGGCTTGGCGTGGTTTTTCCTAAGGACAAGACTGCCATAGCTGGCGTCACCGTGGGGAACCCGGGGCCCGCGCACCTGGCGGTAGGCACTCACGTTGCCGCCCAACTGCACCGGGCCGGCCGATCCCGTCCGGCGCAGCAGGTTCTCCGCGGCGAGCAGCCGCTCGAAACTGGGCTGCACTCCACTGAGTTCGACCACGGCGAGCGCCAGCACGCGTTGGCGCAGCGCAGGCGGCAGGGCGCGCAGTGCATCCTCACCCAAAAGGAGGCTGCCGTCGTCGTGCGTTGTTGTTCTTAGCCGGGTGTACTCGGCGTAAGCGAGCTCTTCGAGGTAGGCGGCGTCCTGCGCGAGGATGCGCGAGGTGCGGTGGAGGGCCTCGGCGATGCCGGGGCCGAGCGCGTCCTCGAGATAGGGCAGCACCTGGGTGCGGACGCGGGAGCGGGTGAGGGAGGGGTCGGCGTTCGTGGGGTCGTGCCACGGGGCAAGCCCGCTGAATCGGCAGATTTCCTCGGTGTCGGACCGCCGGAGGCCCAGGAAGGGGCGGAGATAGACGCCCCTGCGCGCCGGCATACCGCTCAGCGAGCGCGTTCCCGATCCGCGCGAGAGTCCGAGGAGCACCTGCTCGGCCTGATCGTCGAGGGTGTGACCGAGCAGCACCGCGCCGGCGTCGTGGTGTTCGACGGCTGCCTCGAGCGCGGCGTAGCGGGCCGTCCGGGCCGCTGCTTCCGGGCCCATCCCCTTGCTGGGTACGTTCACCCGCCGCACTTCGACCGGTTCGAGGCCGAGTTCCGACAATTGGGTGCGCGCGGTTTCGGCCACGTCAGCGCTGCCCGGCTGCAGTCCGTGATCGACGACGACGGCGCCCACCCGGTACTGCCCGCTCCGTGCGAGGTGCGCTGTGGTTGCGGCGACGGCGAGTGAATCGGCGCCTCCGCTGCAGGCCACCAGGATCAGTGACCCGGGAGGGACCTGCGCCTCGTCCAGCGCTGCCCGCACCAGGTTTCGTGCCGTGCCGACAACCGGATTGAGGCGCGGCCGACGGATCACAGCCCCATCCGGGCGACCCACTCCTGCGGTGCGTGGATCTCCTTCTCGGTGGGCAGGTTCTCCGCCCGCTCCCAGACGCGGTTGAACCCCTCCATGCCGACGGCGTCCACAACTGCGCGGACGAACTTGGCGCCGTCACTGTACTGGCGCATCTTCGCATCGAGGCCCATCAGGCGGCGGATGAACTTCTCCACCGGACCGCGGGTCTTGCCGCGGGCGTTGAAGCGGCGGCGGATGGTCTTCACGGTGGGCACAATGCTGGAGTCCACGGCGTCCATGACCACGTTCGCGTGGCCTTCCAGCAGGCTCATGACGGCGGTGAGGTGGGACAACCGGGCCTTGTCCTCGGGCTCCTGGAGCAGTGAGAGGATACCGCCGTCGGAGGAGGGAACGCCGTCGTCGTGCTTTTCTTTGTGCTCCTGGCCGCGGTTCGGTAGGGACTTCAGTGCGCCGCTAAGCCGTTCGGCGAGGGTGTCGGCCTTGCCGGCCAGGCCCACGGTGAGCTCGGAAATGTGCTCGAGCATGTGGTCCTTCAGCCACGGCGCGGCGGCGAACTGGACGCGGTGGGTCTGCTCGTGGAGGCACACCCAGAGCCGGAAGTCGGCCGGGACGACGTTGAGTTCGCGCTCCACCGAGACGATGTTCGGCGCAACCAGCATCAGGCGGCCGCCCCTGCCCTGGCCGGAGGGTCCGAACGGATCGTATTGCCCCAGCACCTTGCTGGCGAGGAACGCGAGGATCGCGCCCATCTGCGCGCCCGTGATGCTGCCGCCGAGTGCTGCGTTTGCCGCCTTCAGCTGCTCCGCCTTGGTGCGCATCAGGTGTTCGATTGCCGGCGCCATGAGGACCTTGAAGCTCTGCGTGTTGGCCTTCGCCCAAGATGCGCGGTCCACGATCACCAGGTCGGAGTCCCGCAGGTCCCTGGCAGCCTCAAGCCCGGTGATCCGGTGGACGTGTTCAACGGAGAGGTCGGCGAGTTCACGGAGATTTTCGACGACGGCGGCAACCTCCCTTGCGCTCAGCTTGGGGCCCGGAGGGGCCAGTTTCGCGGCGCTGCTGGCGGCCAGGTCCCAGTTGACGAGCTGAATAGGAGTGCTGCTGTCCATGGTGACCATTCGACCACACTAGTCTGGGATGTCGCTTGCGGGGGCTCCTCGAACGATTCCGTGCAGGTCTGAGGGGATGAGGTGTGTGTCGCGGCGGGACACGCCGCTTCTCGGAGGTTCGTGGACGGCAAACATGCACTTAATCGACAAGCTGTAATCGGATTGGCGTGCCGGGATTGCCGGCAGGGATTAGGGCGGGGATCGCGGCTCGGCGGGCTACCGGCAGCCGCACCCTGCGAGAACGGCGGCCGCGGCGTCGACGGCGTCCCGTGCCGGCGCGGTTGTCCCGTCCAGCCCGCTGGCGATGAAGGAGAACACGAGCAACCGGCCGTCCGCCGAAACCACGTAGCCGCTCAGGGCAGTGACAGCGTTCAGCGTCCCGGTCTTGGCCCGCACGAGGCCGGCGCCGGCGAAAGTGGGGGCGTCGTCGTCGTTATAGCGGCCGGCCAGTGTCCCCGAAAGGCTGGCCACCGGCAGCCCGTGCAGCACGTGGCGTAGGGCGCGGTTGTCGCTGCGGAGCAGGATCCGCACCACCCCGGCGAGTTGCTGCGGCGTGACCCGGTTGCGTGGGGAAAGGCCCGACGCGTCCCCGAACACCATGCCCTCGGTCTCCAGTTCGAGGCCGTTGATGACCTCCGCGATCGTCTCGAGTCCACCACCGAATGATGCCGGCCGCCCGCTCGCTTCCGCGGCAAGCCTGGCCAGGACCTCCGCGAGGTAGTTGTCCGAGGTGAGGAGCATGTGCTCGACCTGTTCCTCGACGGTGCCGGATTCAACTGCCGCCAGAAGCGTCGCCTCCTCGGAGGCAGCCCGGCGCTCAATGCCTTCAGCGACTTCGACGCCTTCGCTGATCAGCGCGTCCCGGAAAGCGGCGGCGGCCACCAGGGCGGCATCGTCTGCGCGCGCACCGCCCTGCTTCGACTCATCCAGCCAGGAGGAGTTGATGGCGAGCGGGTAAATCGGCGCAATCTCGCCGGCCTGGATGTCACCCTCCTGCCAGCTCGCATTCAGCACCGGGCCGACGAAGAGGGTGTCATCGAGGACCAGTTGATAGGGGCCGCCGCCCCCAAGCGCCTCGGCAGTCCTGGCCGCAAGCGTGGCAAGACCCGCGCGTCCCACAACGGCCTCCGGGTTGGACTCCCCCGAGCCCAGCAGGGTATCCCCGCCCGCCTTCAGCACCAGCACGTTGCCTGTGCCGGCGCGGTGAACTGAGGTGGTGAGGCGGCGGTCGGGATCGATCCTGGCAAGCACGGCGGTGGCCGTGAGCAGCTTGATGTTCGACGCCGGTAGCTGCAGTTCGGCACCGCCCTGATCAAAGAGGGACTCACCGGTTGCAGCGTCCAGGACAACGCCGGTCACCGGTGTGTCTCCCGGGACCTGCAGTGCTTCGTTCAGCAGCGGCGCGAGCACTTCCGGCGCCGGGACCGGCGCCCCGGAGTCGAGGCGGCTGACGAGCGTTGGCGCCGTGACGTCTTCGGGAGCCTGCTGGATGGCCGGAACGCTCGGTTCGGGCTCCGGGGCGTGCTCCTGGAGCGCCGCTGCGAGCTGGGGCCCATAGTGGACACCTAAGGGAACCGCGAGCACGCCTAGGACCACGACGAGCAACATCGCGGTGAGCACCCGCGTACTGCGCTTCAATGGAGTCCTCTCGGGGGCATACGCAATGGGCATGGGCGAACAGCGCGGTCACGGAATCGGTGATGTACGCGCGCGGCCTATATCTTTAACAGTAGACCGGGGCGTGTCCGGATATTGTTAAATCTCTCCCGCGCCCATCCAGTTCCTTTCCCTGACAGCAGGAGTTCCCATGTCAATGAAGCTCGACGTCACCATCGAGATCCCCAAGGGATCGCGCGTCAAGTACGAGATCGACCACGAAACCCACCGCCTCCGCCTGGACCGCGTGCTCTTCACCTCGATGCAGTACCCCACGCACTACGGCTACTTCGAGAATACTCTCGGCGAGGACGGCGATCCGCTGGACGCACTGGTGCTGCTGCAGGACTTCGACCTTCACCCGGGCGTTCTGGTGGAGTCCCGCCCCATCGGCGTGTTCAACATGGTCGACGACGGCGGCGGCGACGCCAAGGTGCTCTGCGTCCCGGTTGATTCCCGCTTCGATCACATTCAGGACATCAAGGACGTTTCGCAGTACCTGCTGGACGAGATTGAGCACTTCTTCCGCAAGTACAAGGATCTTGAGCCGGGCAAGTGGGTTGAGGCCGCGGACTGGGATGGCCGGGAGGCCGCTGAGGCCGAGGTGGAGGCGTCCCTGAAGCGCTTCGAAGCCCTCGGTGAAGCCAGCGAAGAGGACGAGCCCCAGGGCCGTTCGGTCGAGGCTGACGCTGACAACGCCGACAACGAGCCGCAGGGCCGCTAAAGACCAGTACGACGGCGCGCGGCCTGCGCAGGTGGGTGCGCGCCGTCGTCGTTCTGTGAAGTCCAGAAGGGGAACCATGAGCCAGTCCACCCAACGCAAGCCCCTTCCTCCGTGGCGCGAGGGAAAGTTCAAGGACGGCCGGCCGTTCGTTGAAGCGACGAGCGGCCAGCGGGTGGGCAAGTACGCACTGGACGTCCTGGTAATCCTGGTCCTCTTTGTGGTGCTCTTCTTTGTGCTCGCTGTCATCGCCGCCGCGGCGGGGCTTTCCGGTGACGCCGGCGCCGGAATTGCGTTTGGCGTTGCTTATGCGGTGAGTGCGCTCGGCTATGGATTCGTCGCCGGGTTCTCACGGACGCTCGGAGCGAAAGCAGCCGGTGTGCGCAATCTCCGCTATCGGGACGGCAAGGCCATGGGGCCGTTCCAGAGTGCCTGGCGGATGCTGGCACTTGCAGTGTTCTGGCCGTTCATCCTCTTTGGCGTGGTGGTGAGTCCGCTCAGCGGCTCACCTGGAATCGATGCCAACAAGACCCGCTTCCGCAGCTTCGTGGTGGCAGACGTCCGCACCCGCTGACTTCCAGCGGCTCCATGGGGAGCGCTGCCCATGGCACCGACCAGTGGGTGTTGGGTAGGTTCGAAACCTGTTCTCAGCAGTCTCACCAAAGGGCCTCCATGTCGGAATTACTCGGCGCCAACGTCGAAGAGCTTGAATCGCTCGCGGAGCGTTTCTCGCAATCGGCCGAGACTTTGCGCGGCATCCGGTCCACGCTGACCGTCGGCGTCATCAACAACACCGGATGGGCAGGCCCTGACGCCGAGTCCCTTCGCTCATCCTGGGACAGCCACCAGATGGCCATCATGCTCGCGGCCAACACCCTTGACCGCGGCTCACGCGACCTCCTGGAGCAGGCACGGCAGCAGGAGACCGCGAGCGACGCCGGCAGCGGAGCGATCGGCGGCTCATCCGGAGCGCCGGGGTTCCCTGGGACACCCGCGGGTCACACGGACGAGGACTTCAGCATCTGGGAAGCCCTCGGGCAGGTGGCCGGCTTCGGGATGGACATCAACAAAATGTTCAAGCTCTCCGACATCCAGAAGTTCATCGCGAACTCCCGCATCCTCGACATTACGGATATGCGGAACATCTCCCTGGCGAGTGAATTCCTCGATGAGGCCTCGAAGTTCACCAAATGGTCGCGGTTCGCCGGCCCACTGCTGGCACCCCTCGGCATTGCGGGCGGCATTCACGACGTCTTCAATCCCGATCACGAAGGTTGGCGGGGTGTTGGTGACCGGGTGGCCGGCGGCGTCGGTGCGTTCGCTTCGGGCGGTACCCTGCTCCTGGCCGCAGGAGCGCTGGGGCCGGTGGGGGCCGCCGTCGTCGTCGGGGCCGGCCTGGCGGCGGGTGCGTGGGCACTCGGCAATTATGTCTACGACAATTGGGACAACATCACTGAATGGACATCGAACGCTTGGGATGCAACCACAGACTTCGTCGGGGACACGTGGGACGGGGCTACCGACATCGCCGGTGACGCGTGGGAGGGTGCCACGGATCTGGCCGATAGTTTGAGTGACGGTGTCGGCGATTTCGTTGAGGATCCGATCGGATCAATTGGAGGACTGTTCTCATGACCACGCAGCCAATCGAGTGGACCACCCGCGACGTGGAGAGCGCGCGCAAGGTCCTGGCGCTCTCGTTCGAGGAGAGCGAGGATCTGCCCACGCTCACGGATGAGGAGATCGTGGCGCTGGATGGGATCGAGCGCGACCAGTTCGTTGCACTGCCGTTCCTCGAGAAGCATGAGGAGCAGAAGTACCTTGCGGCCACCGTCGCCTTGCGGTCCCTGATGTCGAAGGGCATCGCGTTCCCGGTGGTTGAGGAGGGCTACAACGAGCCCACCCGACTCAATGCCACCGAACCCGTCACCGGAATAATGACCCTGCGCCGCACGGCAAGCCGCATTGTCACCGGGCAGCGGACGTCCCAGGCTGGGCGGCACTGGCTTTTTGCCTACATTCACGACGAGATCGTGTTGGAAGAAGAAGTGAACGACGGCGGCATCCACGGCTTCGTGGTCTACCCCGCTTCCCGCCTGGCCGAGCGGCTCGCTGTGCTGGGCGACCCGGAGCAGGTCGCCGCGAACGACGACGAACCAGTAGTGCTTGCGCGCGAAGAGTTCGAGAAGTCCGGTGCGCCGATGCTGGAGCAGAGCCGTGCCGTTACGGTTTACACCGGCGCTTCGGGCGGTGCAGACACGTTCACCAACCTCACCGTGTACACCGGTGCGGACTCCGTAAAGACGCTCGCCGCTATTGAAAGAGACGGCGCTGTGGACTTCACCATCGCAGAGGTTTCCGGGGCATCGCTGCGGGCTGCACTGCAGTCCGTTGTGGACGACCCTTCCGAATCAACGTAAATCGGTTGATTCGGCGTTGCCCTCCGGCATACTGGGGGCATGCTGTTCGTGGTGACCATCAACCAGCGCGATTCCCGCGAGGTGGGTGATCTCGTGCCCGAGCTGCTGCGGGAGTTTCGGTTCCTTGACGCCGTCGTGCCGTTTCAGCGCTCCGTCGGGGATGAGCTTCAGGGCGTGGTGGACAACGCCGTTGCCGCAGTTGACGTGGCGTTGAAGGCGATCCGGTTCCGGCGTTGGCACGTGGGCATCGGCGTGGGCGAAGTACACATGCCCCTGCCGGAGCGGATTGTTGACGCTGAGGGTTACGGCCTGGTGTACTCGCGTCGGGCGGTGAACCGGGCGCAGAAGACCGGCGAGCGCATTCCCCTGGTAGTCGAGGGACCCGATTCTGACGTCGCGGCCGAAGCAGAAGCAGTGCTGCGGCTTCTGGGCCAGATTGTGTACACGCGCACGGAAGCTGAATGGAACGTGCTGGACCTGATGACGCCGGGCGCGCGCGGGCAGCAGAAGTTCATTGCGCAGGAGCTGGGCATCACCACGCAGGCGGTGAGCAAGGCCGTGATCCGTTCGCACTGGGTCGAGGAGTGGGCCACGCGTCCGGCAGCCGCGCGGCTGCTCGACCTCGCATACGGGCCGGTGGCGCTGCCCGTATGCGACGCTGGCTTACTAGCTTCCGGGTCGTATTAGCCGGTGCTCTTATACATTCCCGGTGATGCACCGTGGCCGTTTGAATCCTCAATGGTGTCTGCGACCGAACGCAACCGGACGAGCAATTCCGGCACCTCGCCGGTGCGAAAACGTCCAGCCACGCCTATTGCCGCGTCCTCGCTGTCGAGGGCGATTGCGAGTGTTCGCATACCGGCGTTGTCCGGCGTCTCGGTCAACGCGTATCCCTGCTCACGCACCAGAGCGAGGATTTGGATGAGCCCGCCGCGCCCTTCCAGTTCAACCCGGCGCCGAGGCACCGGAACAGCACGACGCCGCGCCTCGTTCGCGTAAAGGTCCTTCACCTCGTCTTCGGAAAGCCGCGCAAGCAACGCCTGCCCGAGGCCGGAGACTTCCGCCGGATAGAGGGGCTCCCGGCCGAGCGCGTCGCCCGGTCGGTCGCCGCGCCGACCATGATAGAGGTAGCAGACTTCGTCTTCCCACCGCACGCCCATCGCTACCTGCATGCCCGTGTCCAGAAGTGACTCGAGCGGTTCGAGGGAACGACGGATCAATCCGGACCCGCGCAAACTCTGCGCCGCAAGCACATGTACTGCCGGTCCTGGAAGGTACTTGCGCTGCTCGTTTTGATGGGCGAGGCCCACAAAAGCGAGCGTTTTCAAGAGCCGATTGACGCGTGTCGGTTCCATGTCGAGCATTCGTGCGAGCTCCCGTGAACCGATGGGTTGGGCGTGGGCAGCCAGTGCCTGCAGACAAACCAACCCGTCAATGAGTGATTGGTTCGGTTGCGCGGGCTTCACGCTGCCATCTTAGTTCTTCCAGCCAGGCTGGTTGGCCACATCAGGCACCGTGCCTTTAAATGGACTCCGGCCACCGCACCGGCAGTGTGCGCGGGTGCGGTGGCCGGCGCCACCGTCTGTTAGGTGTAGACCAGCTGAGCCGTGACCTCGCAGTCTGCTGAGGCCACCAGCCGAACCCAGTGGGCGCTGAAGCCGGTGGGAAAGGTGAATGCTTCATAGCCATTCGCGCCGACCGTAATTGTGCGGTAACGCTTGAAGGCTCCCGTGCCCATGAAGTCGACCTCAACATGGAAGTCCACCGGCTCGTTGTTTTCGTGGCTCAGGTGCAGGCACTTGTGCTCGAATCCGGTCATCAGATAGGGATCCGAGGGGTCATCAGCCTTGACCTCAGTCTCCCACCAGGGGCCGCCCCAGCCCTGCGGCTTTCCCCAGCTCCATAGATCGTCAGTCTTGCCGAACCACAGGTTCGCCTGCGCCTGTCCGGCTACCGGGTTGGCGTCGAAGATGGGCGTGGTCTGGTCGCCGGCAAGAACAAGCATGCCGTTCCACGACGTGAAATCGCCAATGATTCGTAGGTGCGAGGAGATCGGACGGATGCCCCACACCGCGTTACCGTGAACCAGTGAAGGCAGTTCGTAGAACATGCCGCTCGCGTCCATCAGCAGCCGCTCGGATTCCACCTCGCGGATGCGCGGCCATTCCGTGGTGAAAGCGTGGTCCTGTGTGTGAGTGGACTTCGGCAGCCGGTACACCTTCCACCCGGTCGCAGGAAGGTACACATGGAACAGGGCAGACGCACGGTCCTGCCCCACCGCATACAGAGCATCGCTCATGCCGTTCGCGCTGGCGAGGGTATTGAACTGCGTTTTCGCAAGGGTGGTCCAGGTGGTGCCATCCCACTCCGCGAGCCGCCCTTCGCTCTCGCCCGTGGGGAAGTCAGCCTCGTAATAGGAGTTGTTGACGACGACAACGCGCCCGTGCCGCGTGTAGGCATCCTTGAAGTGCGCGTAACCCTCCACGCCGAGCTCCAGGCAAAGGTTCGCCAGCTCCTTCACATCGAAGGTGTGGACGTCAACTTCGAAGAATTCGCCTTCCATACCGAGGACGTGCACCTTGTTCGCTGGGTCCGTCAAGTGCCGGCAAGTGGCTGTCAACCGCACGTCGACCAGTTCTTCAATGGTCTGCACGTTGCCCTCAGTGTCGATGACATGGGGGCCGATGAAGAGTTGGTTTGTTTCAGCGTGCACCATGCGGTTCGCATAGGTGCCCACAACGCTTTCCGGGTGCTTGGTGAGCGTCATGTCATCATCAACCGAGAACAGGCCCGTTCCTCCGCCCGTTTTCGCGGTGTGGGCAACATAGGTGACGAACCAGAGGCGATCAGCCCACGGCATCAGTGCGCCGATGCCCGTCTCGCTGCGCGGAACGTGATCCGCCTTGACGGCAAGGCGCGGCACGACGCCGCTGATTGCGCCGGAGATACCCTGCTGATTCATGCTGTTCAATCCTCTCGTCGCGGCTCGCGCCGTCGTCGTCATGGCCTCGCTGCTCCGCAAGGCGTGATGTTAGCTTCCACATGCGCGGACCGCTTTTTCAATCAGAGATCCGCTTTATGCAGGTTTTTATGCCTAACTATGCATAGAGCGCTTAGTATGCGTAGATGACGACGACGCGAATGCAGTCCCTCGGCAGGGGTCTGGCCGTGCTGTCCCAGCTTGTTCAGGCAGAAGGGCCACTCACGTCGACTGAGATCGCAAACAAGTGCGGCATGCATCAGACAACGGCGTCGCGTATTCTGGCGGACCTCATCGCTTCCGGTTTCGTCCGCAAGATCGGCTACCGGGAGTTCGCGCCGGATTACGGCCTGCTGGTGCTTGGCCTCGAGGCAGCGCGCCATTTCCCGGTGCTGTCACGTCCTCGGCTCGCGATGGAACGGGCAGCGGGCATGTGCGCGGGACTGACGGTCTCGTTGTGCATGCTGTGGCGTGGGCGCCTCCTCTACTTCGACCAGGCCGAGCGTGGGCTTGAGACGCAAATCTTCCATGGCAGCGGCTACGCCCTGCACCTGTCGTCACCCGGCCTGCTGTTCATGCTCGACCTGCCGCATGAGCAGGCACTCGCTGCGTTGAATGCTTCGCGCAGCCAGCACGGTTGGCAGCAACCGACCAGCGAAGTTGCGTCCACACCGGCGGGCGTACTCCATGCGGCTCGCGCACTCCACAGGGACGATTCGCTCGTTCTGTCGGGTTGGGCTGCGCCGGGACACGTGAGCGCCGCCATACGACTGGCTGACCATGAGGGCACTCCCCTTGCGCTCGCGGTTGCCGGTGCGGGGGACATCATGACGCCGGAATCTCTCCGACGGAGACTGCATGAGATACGTCGCTTGGTGGAGAGGTCGCTGCCGGCAGCCTAGTCCGTGCTCTCGAATCTATACCCGGGGGCTTGCAAGGCGCCCGCGGGCGCCGGCCGACCTTCACGCAGATAGATGTCTTCGACATCTCTCGCATGGGGTTGTAGGAATTCTCGTTGGTGCTATAGTTGCATCACTTTACTGCCATGTGAAATGCGACACGTCAGAGAGGGTTCAATGTGTTGACTACGAATACGCCGGTCCACGGTTCCCAAAGGACCCAGCCCGGCGCTAGGGACGACCGGCCGAGGCGGCGCAAGCTGGCGCGGATCGCGCGCGAGAAAACATTGTTGGTCATGATCCTTCCGGCAACTTTGTTGATTCTCGTATTCACCTACATCCCGCTACTCGGCAATGTGGTTGCGTTCATGGATTTCGTCCCGTACCTGCCGCTCACCGAGTCCCCGTGGGTCGGCTTCGCCAATTTCACGGCGATGTTCGAGGACCCGGCATTTTGGACTGCGCTCTGGAATACGCTGCAGATCAGCGCCCTGCAGCTGATGTTCTCGTTTCCGGTGCCCCTTTTCCTGGCCATCCTGCTGCACAGTGTCCTTTCACCATTCATTCGGGGCTTTGTGCAGTCGGTGATCTACCTGCCGCACTTTCTGTCCTGGGTGATCGTCGTCGCCATGTTTCAGCAGGTACTCGGCGGCACGGGCGCAGTGACCGACGTATTACGCGAACTCACCGGTGAGCCCTTGAATCTCATGACCAATCCAGAGACGTTCAAGGCACTGCTCATAGCTCAGGGAGTCTGGAAGGACGCAGGATGGGGAACAATCCTGTTTCTGGCTGCCCTTACCGCGATTGACTCCTCACTTTATGAATCGGCTGCCGTCGATGGAGCCGGCCGTCGTCGCCGTTTCTGGCACATCACCCTGCCGGGCATTCGACCGATCATCGTGCTGCTGATCATCCTGCAGCTTGGCACATCGCTCACCGTGGGCTTCGAACAGATCTTGCTGCAACGGGACAACGTCGGCGCACAAGCAGCGGAGGTGCTGGATACCTACGTGTACTTCAACGGAATTGTTGACGGCAACTGGAGCATCGGCGTTGCTGCCGGACTCCTGAAGGGCGTGGTCGGCCTCATCCTCATACTCGGAGCCAACAAACTGGCGCACAAACTTGGAGAGCAGGGGGTCTATTCCCGTGATTAATACAGCAACACGACCCATTTGGGAAGAACGGCCGCATCCCTTGGCGGTCCTCGCCAAAGGCGCTGCCCTGGTAGCGATCGTCGTCGTGATCGCCTTCCCATTCCTGCTGGTGGTTTCAACAAGTCTCGCCCCACAGGATGAACTCACCGCCAACGGCGGCTATGTCTTGTGGACCAACAATCCCACCCTCGATGCCTACCGTCAGATCCTCAGTGGCGGTGCCGTCTCGAAGGCTGTGATGGTGAGCCTGCTGGTAACTCTGGTGGGCACCGCCATCTCCCTGGGAGCCACCGTACTTGCCGCGTATGCCCTGAGTCAGCGCCGACTCCCCTGGCACCGGACGTTCCTTGGGATGGTGCTGCTCACCTTCCTGTTCACACCGGGAATGATTCCGCTCTACTTGATGGTCAAGCAACTGGGACTGCTGGACACCTACGCAGCGCTCATCCTGCCCACGGCGATCAGCGCTTTCAACATCGTCATCATGCGCGGATTCTTCATGACCATTCCCGGCGAACTTCTGGACAGCGCGAAGATCGACGGCGCCGGGCACTGGCTCTCCCTGACGCGCATAGTGCTGCCGCTGTCCCGAGCGGTAATCGCCGTAATCGGGCTCTTCTACGCAGTTGGATACTGGAACTCTTTCTTCAACGCACTGCTCTATCTGAACGACTCATCAATGTGGCCGCTCCAACTGGTGCTGCGAACCTACGTTCTCCAGGGTTCGCCTGTAGCGCAGGACGCCGGCGCAGTAGCTGACGTCCTTCCACCCACCCAGGCACTTCAGATGGCCGTGGTGGTCATCGCAATTATTCCCATTCTTTGCATCTACCCCTTCCTCCAACGCCACTTCAAGACCGGCGTCCTGACCGGTGCGGTCAAGGGCTGAAAACAACCATCACTCCCGAAAGGAACCATCAATGCCGATGTTCGAAGACCACCGTCTATCACGCCGCAGCCTCCTGGCTGCAGGTGGCATGGGCGCGCTCGCCCTTGCCGCCAGTCCACTCCTTACCGCCTGCACCCCTGGATCCACCGGTGCCGGATCCGGAGCCGCAGGCTCCGCCGCATTACCTACCTATGTACCCTTCACAGGGCTGACACCTGATCTTCCCGGCGACCCCGCCAAGGGCATCAACCCGGCTTTCCTCAAGTATCCAACGGACCGGGTGAGGACTGTCGAGGGAGAAGTCGGCACGGGCGGGGAGTTCTCCGCGTTCGTCGTCTCCTTCAGTCCTCCGCCGCCGCCCTATGCCGGAAACAGCTACTGGAAGGAGATCAACTCCGCACTCAACATCGACTTCAAGCCGACTCTTGTGCCGCAGGAATTCCAGGCCAAGTTGGCCACCATGCTCTCCAGCGGTGATATCCCCGACCTCGTGACCATGTACCTTGGCGAGGCGCAGGCCGTTCGCCGGTTCGAGGATGTGGCCAAGTCCCAGTTCGCTGACTTGTCCGAGCATCTGTCAGGCGACGCGATCGAGGAATACCCCAATCTGGCGCGGCTGGCCCCGGATGCCTGGAAGTCCACCTACGTCGACGGACGGATTTACAGCACTCCAACCCTGCGAATCCCTACCTCGGCGGTTCTGTACCAGCGCGCTGATCTCCTAGAGGAGGCTGGGGCGAACCCCAACCCCACCAGCGGCAAGGAATTCGAGGAAATGTGCGCAGCCCTCACCAATCCGGAGAAGAACCGGTGGGCCATTGCCGGCGAGACAGCCAGCAGCCTGTCCCTGGTCATCTATCCAATGTTTGGTGTGCCGCTGGGTTGGGGGCTCAACGACGGCAAACTCGTCAAAGACCTCGAAACCCCGCAGTGGGAAGAAGCTATCGCCTTCACCGCGAAGCTCTGGAAGAACGGCTACTTCCACCCGAACAGTGGCGCAAGCAGCGGCGCCGACGTTGATGGGTTGTTCCAGAACGGCACCGTTGCACTCATGCAGGACTCATTTGTCCGGTATGCCGTGCGGGCCGATTCAGAGTTCACTCCCAGCATCATGAAACCCTTCTCGGCCAACGGCGGCGAGGTGATCAGCCATGAGGGCTCAGTCATGGACCTGCTCACCTTCGTGAAGAAGGGTTCCCCTGAACGGGTCAAGGAGTCGCTTCGCGTTCTCAACTACCTCAGTGCTCCGTTTGGCAGTGAGGAACACTTCCTGCTCACGTACGGCGTGGGGGGAACTGATCACACCCTGACTGAAGGCCAACCGCTCCTCACCGACGTGGGAAGCAGCGAGGTAAAGAGTCTCTGCCTCCGCTTCATCGCCGGTGGGCCGGACGTGTTGCACGCGTCCAACGGCAACACCGCCATGGTCGAGCGTATGCACGCCCACCAGACCGAGGTTTCACCTCTTCGCGTAACGAATCCGACCAGCGGGATCTACTCGGCCGCTGCCTCCACATCCGGGGCCATCAACCAGAAAGTCGCCGACACGGTCAACGACGTCATTGTCGGACGGCAGCCGATCGGCGCCCTCAAGGACGCGGTTAAGGCCTGGAAGAGTGGCGGCGGCGACAAGATGCGGGCCGACTACGAGAAGGGCATTGAAGAGCAGGGGAAGAGCGCATGACGCTGAACACCAATGAGGTGATGGCGGCGCAACCCGCAACCGCCCACCCCACCCGGCTTAATGTTTCGGGAGCCATGCATTACCCTCGCACGCATCCGGGCCAGTGGCGTGCCCGCCTGGAAGCGCTGTGCCACATGGGTCTCAATACGATCGAGACCTACGTACCGTGGAACCTGCACGAGCCAAAGCCAGGGCAGTACCGCTTCGACGGATTGGCGGATCTGGAACGCTTCCTCGATCTGGTCGCTGAACTCGGCATGGACGCAATTGTTCGCCCCGGGCCCTACATTTGTGCGGAATGGGACAATGGCGGACTGCCGTCATGGTTGACGGGCCGCCCGGGCATCCGAATCCGCACGGCAGACCCGAACTACCTTGGCGCCGTCGACCGCTGGTTCGATGAGCTCATCCCGAGAATCGCCTCGCGCCAGGTAACCCGCGGTGGCAACGTCACCATGGTTCAGGTGGAGAACGAGTACGGCTCCTACGGCAGTGACGAAAAGTATCTCGTTCATCTACGCGACGGTCTGCGCAGGCGAGGCATCGATGTGCCCCTCTTTACCTCCGATGGACCGGAGGATCACATGCTCACCGGAGGTACGGTCAACGGTGCGGCCGCGACCGTGAACTTCGGTAGCAAACAGGTTGAAGCGTTCAGCACCCTCGCCCGACACCGGCCGAAGGACGCGCCGTTCTGTATGGAATTCTGGAACGGCTGGTTTGATCACTGGGGGCGTGAACACCACACCCGCGACGCCGGCGAGGTCGCGGAGGAGCTCAACGCGATGCTTTCCCGCGGCGCGTCCGTCAACTTCTACATGGCCCACGGCGGGACGAATTTCGGCTGCAGCGCCGGAGCAAATCATGATGGCGTCTTCCGGCCGACGGTGACCTCCTACGACTATGACGCACCGCTTGATGAGCGCGGAGCGCCAACAGAGAAGTACTGGCAGTACCGCGAAGTGATTGGCCGCCACGTTGAGCTTCCTGACACGAGCGCGCCCCAGCCAGCGCCCGTCCTGCCAGCCAGGCGTATCGAACTCACCGAGCGGTTGGATCTGCGCACGGTGTGGGAAAGCATTTCGACGCCGCCACGCAATTCACCGCATACCCCCACCCTGGAGGAGTTGGGCGTAGAGCACGGGCTTGTTCGCTACCGGGCACGTATTCCTGGGCCACGTAAGGCATACCCCCTGACCCTGCCTGGGCTGGCTGACCGCGCCCACGTGTACGTCGATGGGAAGCTCCTGATAACCATCTACCGGGACGAGGCTCCTGCTATCGATCTCGCCGTGCCTGAGGGCGGGGTTGAGGTCGAGTTAATCGTCGAATCGATGGGACGCGTGAATTACGGCCCGTTCATCGGCGAATCGAAGGGCCTGGTCGGCGGCGTTCTACACGGACCCCAGCACGTACACGGGTGGGACACCTCCGCACTGGTACTGCCGGACCTGCCCGCCGTGCCGTGGGAGCGTGCAGATAACGCGTCCGACCCCGCAGCTGCAGAGGGGCCGTCCCTCCTGCGCGGTCATCTGGACGTCGATGAACCCGCCGATGCCTTCCTCGACCTCGAAGGTTGGTCCAAAGGCTACGTGTGGGTCAACGGATTTTGCCTGGGGCGGTACTGGGATCGCGGGCCGCAGCGCACGCTGTACCTACCGGGTCCGGTACTTGTTCCCGGAAGGAACGAGGTGCTCGTACTTGAGTTGGACGGCGTGGACCGGCCGGTTGTGCCAGTCGTAGGGAAAGCTGACCTGGGAAGTACTGCGAAGGCTTCATCCTCCGAATAACCAAGCCTGCGGGCTGACAAAGCACCCTTGGAGCGCTGGCTGTGGAATCGTCCACAGCCAGCGCTCTTTCTGTGTGTAGCGGCGAAGTTCGCGGCACACAGAGCCCGGTGCCGCCGTCGTCGTTCGCGGTCCCGCTTCAAGTGCATTTAGAGGAGCTCAGATGGCAAACGCACCGGAGCCTGTTTGCCTAGGACATGACAAAGGCGGAGGTCCACGGCCTTGCGCCGCGAGCCTCCGCCCTTCGTCTAGCGTTGTGGGGCTTGATTAGCCGCCTACGGGTGTTCCCCAGACGTTGAGTTCATCGGCTCCACCGTGGACGGAGGTTCCGACGGAGCTCACGCCCACCAGCTTGATGAACTTGCCCTGCTTGGCCGCGAACTCGACCGGCTGCACAGCGGTGGTGCTGGCGAACCGTCCGGTAGCGACCGACTGGCCCCAGTTGGAGCCGTCGGTGCTGACCTACACTTCGTAATCGCCGAACGTGCGTGGGCCGGGCCGGACCTGGTAGTCCAGACGGTTCACGGAGTAGGCAGCACCGAGGTCGAGGCTGACCGAATGGGGGTACGGATCCATGTTGGTGATCGACGTATGCCATCCGGTGTTCGGATTTCCGTCAAGCACCCGCGACGCACCACTGCCACTCTGCTCCGAGCTCACATTGCTTATTCCGATCTGTGACTGCGGAATAGGCGTCTGGTCGGGTTCGGGATCAACTGGGTCATCGCCGCAGACAAACTTCGCGTCACCCCAGTTGGCGTGGTCGCTGTTGTTACCGTCTCCGGCGTTGCTAACGGCGAGGGTGACGTTATCTACGCCTGTGAGGTCCACCTCGAGGGCTTTGATCGGTGATGCCTTCGTAAGGACGCCGGTTTGAGCAAGAACCTTGCCGTCGCCTAGCACGCTGAAGACAACGGATCCTGCCGTACGTGAGTCGTCAATGCCGACCTGGGCGCTGAAGGTTGCGCACTGGCCGCCGAGATAAAAATTCACCGCACTTTCCGCATGAACCCCGAGGCCCTTGGCGAAGACCTCGCCGCGGATGGTCAAGGGGACACCGTCATCTGGTGCCTTTTCACCGTTGCTCAGGTCAAGCTCCACCGGCCCCCATCCGTTGGTGGCGCTCATCCACTCGTGATCGCTTGCAAAAACCGTGGACGTTGGCGGTGCGGGCGGTGTTTTAACTGTCACTTCGTCGCTCTTCGTGCGCTTCCCCACGGGATCGGTAGTAGTGGTGTAGGAGGCGTTCGCGCCAATGGTGTAATCACCATCCGCATCAGCCGGAGCAGTAACCTGCCACGTGGTTGTCAGGGAGTCGCCCGGAGCAAGCGTCGCCGCAGTTGAATCGTTCTCGGCTGTTGCCGTCCATCCTTCCGGCAATTCCAGACCGACCGCAACACCGGCTATATCCGCAGCCTCCTCAGAGACGAACGTTGTTGTAAATTCGTTCTCGCCGTCGGGCTTGATTGCGCCGCCGTTGAAATCAACAGAGAACTGGGCACACGGCGGGGTTGCTTCGGCCTCGCCGAGATCCTCGACCACGAAGTTGTCCATCACAAGGTCAGCTTCGTTGCCGCCACCGACCAGAGCACGCAAACCAACGTAGTAGTCACCGCAGGTTCCGGCGACGAACTCGGTCGAGAAGCGATCTGTGGTGCGCTGCTCATGCAACGGCACGGAGATCGTGTCAATCGCCTTCGGCTTGCCGTCAACTACCTTGTCGTAGCCCGTGACCCACGAGTAGTAGCCGCTTCGGCTGGACTGATGGTCAAAAGAGACACGGTAGCGGTGCCCCGGTTCGAACCGGACGGATTGCGGCACGGTCCGGTAAACCAGGCCAACTCGTTCCTCATGTGCTTTGAGCGACTCCTCGCCGTCAATCACATCGTCGATCAACTTGCCATTCCACCCCGTCTGCGTGAACGGAGCGTTCCGCTGCGCGATGTGGGTCCGCGGACCTGCGATTCCGCCGGTGTCACCCTTGATGAAGGGGTACCAGCCCTGCGTGACGTCCTCGAAGTTCTCGCTGACGACGACACCCTCGCCGCCCGCCCTCGGACCCTTGGTTTCGACCACCCGGAGATTGTCCAGCCGGACCGAAGCGTCGCCCGCTGCAGCGCCGATCTTCAGCATTGCAGTATCGGAACCCTCCGGCACCTCGAACCGCACTTCGACCGTCTGTGTGTAAGTGCCGAGCTTCTCGTCGGCGTTCAGATAGTTGTAGGCAGTCGACCGGTCAACAAAGGTCTCAGTAGTCTTGCCGCCCGAAGTAACAGCCAGGGTGGTGCGCCGGGTCTTGGCCGGCTCAACCTCAACCTGAAGGTTCGCAGCCCACGTACCGGGGGTCAGGCCGGAAATCTTCTGGCTGATGGACGTCTCAGCGCCAGGGCGAAGGATTGCCTCGTACTGGCCCTTTGCATTGATCTCAACCGCTGCATCACCAGTTGTTTCCCACGCATCCAGATTTCCGGCGTTGAAGCCCGGGTCCACGAGGTGCGAGCCCTCGCCCCACTGTGTCTTCGGACCAACTACACCGGAGATGGCACGGCGCTCAAGCACGTAGGCGGTACCCGCCTCAGCCTCCAGCGTTACGGCTCCCCCATTGACCCTAACTTCGCCCTTGTACTCTCGGCCCTGGTCGGTCAGTTCGTACAGTCCGAGCTTCTTCGCATTGGCCCACCGCTCGGTCAGATCCCAGGTGGTCGGGCCGCCGTCGGTGTTGTAGTGGTACAGCTTCTCCGGGCCGTTGTCAGTCTTCCAGGGCAGCAGGTAGGAATCTCCATCGAGCACCATGGCGTCGTCGACGTACGCCTTACGGTCCGCCATGTTGTCGCCCTCGTTCGTCGCACGGAGACCGCCCGTGAACCGGATCTCGTTGGCCTCCCAGTCCACGATCTGCTCCTGCTGAAGGAACTTCGTAGGCAGGTTGCGCTGCCAGACGTTGTCGTGGAAAACATTCCAGTCGACCTCGGCAGTCCAGCCCTCGAAATCGCGCAGTTCCGAGTTTCCGAGAATGGGATGCGGATTCCACGTGTCCTTCTGGCTGTTGCGCACAAAGCGGATCAGCTGCGAGTTCAAACCCTTGTTCGTCTGACCGCCATATGACTCGTCATTGGCCCAGTGGGACCACAACGAGTGCCGGTCAAAGTGGTCAGACCACTCGGTGGTGACCTGGAAGCCCATGTCGTTGAGCTCGTTACCCAGCCGGTTCTGCAGCCAGCCGTACTCGTAGTAGACGTCAAGGTAGAGGGCATCAAGTCCCGGAGCTTCAGTTCGCAACTGCTGGAACCGCTCCAGTACATCGTTGCTTACCATGTCCCTGCGCATGTCGATGAAGTAGCTCTGGTCCAGCCAGTTCCAGCCCTTACGGTTCTCATCGACCAACTCGTCGCTGAAGTTGTTTGCTACCGGATAGGCCTCAGTAGCATTGACGTGGACGCCGAAGTCAGCGCCGACCTTGCCTCCTTCCTCGATGAGAAGGTTCATCGCGTCGAGGCCCCCGGCACGTTTGTTGTAGTTTCCGCCATAGTCAGGATGCGCCGAATCATGGCCCTCGGACTGGTAGCCCTTGAGGATTGTGAGCTGCCCCAGGTTGTCGGTAGCCAGCGCGATGCGCTTCGTGTCGTCAAGAGTACGCAGGAAGGGGTGGGTGGCCATGCTGCCGAAGTTGTACGGGATGCGCTGGATCACCCGATCAGCCGTTTGATCAGCACCCAGCGGGGTTGCGACGACATCGCGGAGCGCAAGGGCGCCGTCCTGCCAATCGACGGTCTTGTCTCCGTTCGCATCAGGAGTAACGACCACCTTGGCCCACGGCAGTTCCTCAACAAATGGTGCGCCGTCAGCGCGATAAGTCCACTGGCCGCTCCACAACCCGATCTCGGTGTGGGTGCCGCTCTTGGTTGCCTGGCGCCAGACCCGGCGGTCATCACCGCCGGCATCGGAGGTGTAGTCGGATGCCGAGTTCGTTTCGAACGCTGCTGCCAATTGGTCGGTGTTGACCACGGCGTAGGCAGAACCCTGAGGTGCGGCATCGGCCGGGGTGGCAGCGGTAACGGAAGTGTGCGTATCACCGCTGGTGGTCCGATCGTTCGACAGAACGGCAGTGGTTACGGTGGCGCCGGGCTGGTCAGAGCCTATGGAGAGGAGATTATGTCCAGGAATGTCTATTGTGCCTACGCGAAAATTTTCGACGTCGGTGATCTGATCGACCGCGAAGGTGGTGGTGTTGCCCTCCAGGCTCAAGGAAGCGGACATCGACACCCCCTCAAGAGCCGGGAAGGTCAGCGCGTAGGACACCTTCGACCGGCTCTCCTGTTCCGCTTCAACTGAAACATCGTAGGTTTCTCCGTTGATCACCACCGAGGAGAGAGGGTCGCTACGACCCTCAAGTGCGCGGCCGCGGTTATCTGTGTACTCGACAACCTGTGGAAATTCTGAGCTGACTTCAACCTGCAGCTTCCCTGAGCTGAGCAGCAGCGTGTCCTCGGACGGAGCCGCAGTAGCGGGCCCGGGGACAGCCATCGTCGAGAGCAGCGCAGTCACTCCAAGAAGGGTGCCGGTCGTCGCCGCTATTCGGCGATTGTGCGTTTGCTTCTGCATGTAATTCCGATCGTCAGTGAACGGGACCGGCGCACTTGTGCGCGGTCGGGCACGACGGCACCTTTGCGGGCTGACCGATAGTGCTCAATATCACACAGTAGGGCAGTGGTGCTTCAATAGCAACGCATGAAGGCAGTGCGGACTGAGCCTAACGCTCCTTGGACCCGCGCTTGGTGAGCGAGCGCAGAACCTTGGCGGCGCCGTCGTCGTACACCGATCCCGTTACCTCCGATGCTGCGGCCTGCACCTCATCCGGCGCCTGCCCCATGGCCACGCCGCGGGCGGCCCAGGACAGCATCTCGATGTCGTTGCGCCCGTCGCCGATCGCGACTGTATGCGAAGGGTCGACGTCGAGGCGCCTGCGGACGAGCTCCAGTGCGCTCGCCTTCGTGACGCCCGACGCCGCGATGTCCAGCCACGCCGTCCAGCCCACCGAGTAGGTGACGCCGTGCAGGCCGATGGTTTCGACGGCATTGCCGAACTCCTCGGCGGTGCTGTCAGTGCTGAAAACCACCACGCGGACAGCGCGCGCCTGGAGCATGCGCTCGAAGTCGACACTCTCGGCTTCCGCTCCGAAGCTTGCGTCCTGGAAACGCTCGGTGGAGAGGAACTTGCCCTGGTCGTCCTCGAGTGCGAACTTGGCGGTCGGGAGGCTCTTGCGGAGTGCGACGAGCGCCGGTTCCGGATCGAAAACCACCCGATTGACGATCTCGTAGCCGTCGTCGAACGCGTCCACGTCGATGCGGAGGGTAACGCCGCCGTTGGAGCACACAGCGTGGCCACGGGTCAGGCCGATCTTTTCGATGATGGGAAGCGTGGCACCCAGGGACCGGCCGGTGGCGATCACTACGTCGTGGCCGGCGTCGACGACGGCGGCAGCGGCTGCGCGCACCTCGTCCGACATCTGTCCTTCGTGGTCAACGAGCGTTCCGTCGACGTCGAGTGCGATCATCTTCCGTGTTGTCTTCTGCTGGTCATCGATGCCAGCGTGAAATGTAGTTGTCATCATCTAAGTGAACCAGAAGTGGCCTACGCGCAGGTAGGGAACAGGTCACAGCTTGGCCAACGTGAGGTTACGGCTTGTGGCGCTTCCTGAGTTCACCCGCTCGGTCGTCGCCCCGGTCGGCGCCCCGTTTCCTGGCGCCGATGTCTTCCTGCGATGGGTTGCGGCTTGTTCGACGCGATACGGACCAGCGACACCGTAAGGACTGGGTCGGTGCGCCGAAACGCGTCAGTTGAGCCGTAGTGCTTCGAACGACGACGACGGGGCACCTTCCGGCCGCACCGCCGCCGCGCGTGCGCCTGGCCGCAGCACTATCGAGCGCGGCGCACCTTTCCTCAACAATCGGTGTATTTCGTGCGCCTTATCCACATGATCCCTCAATCCCGAGCGCCGGAGCAGCGTGTACCTCATCCTCGAGAACATGGATCTACCTCGGTTGCTGGTAAGTGCGGACCTCGAGAAGCTCGGTCAGGACAGCAAGGTGTTGCGGAGGCAACGCGACGCCGGAAAACTCACCCGAATCCGCCGCCGAGTCTATGTCACCACCGCATCTTGGCGGGAGCTTCAACCCGATGACAAACATAGGCTCCTCGCCCGCGCCCTAACGACGACGGCCATTCACTCACCCCGCTTCTCCCACGGATCCGCAGCAATCCTCCTCGGCATTCCCCAGCGGTCGGCTCCCCCTCGGCTTGTCTGTTCCCATACCGATCGGGGCGGCAGGAGCCGTTATGGCGTGGTCCGACGGTCGTCCCGTGAACATCAGCGATTTATCACGCTGGACGGGATCACTTTGACTGACCGCTTGACCACGCTGCTGGACCTCGCCAGCGACGGGGAGTTCGAGAATGCGGTGATCGCCTGGGACTTCTGCCTCAATCGCGAGCGCTCCGGCCGTTCCGGGGTGTCGAGATCGGTGCTGCAACGAGCGGTCGACAACTTGCCGGCCGGGGCGTTCAGTCGGCGATGCAGTGCCGTGCTCGACTTCGCCATCGACAATTCCGGCTCAGTAGGCGAATCCCTCAGCCGCGCAGCTATCTATAAGCTCGGCTTCCCGGCGCCAACCGTGCAACAGGTCTTCCACGACTCCGCTGGACGCCACATTGCAACGACAGACTTCTATTGGAAGCATGCTCGGCTGGTCGGCGAATTCGACGGCCGCGCCAAGTACGCACGCGACGAGTATCTACGCGGCGCGGCGCCCCACAGTGTGGTGGTGGCTGAGAAGATACGCGAGGACAAAATCCGTGCAAAGGGAGAACGTGTGGTTCGGTGGCTCTGGGAAGACGCCGATGATGCAGAGCGCCTGCGGTCGCTGCTGATGCAGGCTGGACTGCAGCAGTCCTACCGCCGCTTAGCACCCGGGCGCTGGCGACCGATTGCGTAAGCGCGGAGCTTCGGCGGACAACGGGCGGGCGGCGATCCGTCGTCGTCGTTCAAGCCTCGCTTCTGCAACGCATTACGGCGTCTTTGACGCGTTGCGGACCAGGGACACCGTAACGACAGGGTCGATCGGCCGAAACGCGTCAGGTGAGCCGAAACGCGTCAGGAAACCGAGTCGACACAGCGCAGGCCGAGCACCAACCCACGCCGAGCGGAACCCACCGCCGAACCATCCCGCGCCGAACCAATCCGCGCCGGGCGGAACTCGGCTAACGCCCCGCAAGGACCGGAAGCACGTCCATCCCACCGAGGTACGGACGCAACGCGGCGGGTACATTCACTGACCCGTCGGGGTTCTGGTGGTGCTCAAGGATTGCTACGAGCCAGCGGGTGGTCGCGAGCGTACCGTTCAGCGTGGCCACAGCCCGCGTGGACTTGGCACCGGCCACCCGCTCACGGATATTCAGGCGCCGGGCCTGAAAGCTCGTGCAGTTCGAGGTGGACGTCAGTTCACGGTAGGCGTTCTGGGTGGGAACCCACGCTTCACAGTCGAACTTCCGGGCAGCGGACATCCCCAGATCCCCGGCCGCGGTGTCGATAACCCGGTACGGCAGCTCGACCTTGGCCAGCATCTCCTCCTCCCAGGCGAGCATCCGCTCATGCTCTGCATAGGAATCTTCCACCGTGGTGTAGGAGAACATCTCCACCTTGTTGAACTGGTGGACGCGGATGATTCCGCGGGTGTCCTTGCCGTGGGATCCAGCCTCGCGCCGGTAGCACGATGACCAGCCCGCGTAACGCAGCGGGCCACTGCTCAGATCCACGATCTCGTCCGAGTGGTACCCGGCCAGGGCAACCTCCGAAGTGCCCGTCAGATAAAGGTCATCCTCGGCAACCCGGTAGATCTCGGCGTCGTGCTGGACATCAAAACCGGTGCCCTGCATGGTCTCTGGGCGCACCAGGGTAGGAGTAATCATCGGTGTGAAACCGGCTGCCACGGCCTGATCCATTGCCATGTTCAGCAACGCAAGCTCAAGCCGGGCACCAACACCCTTCAGGAAGTAGAACCGGGAACCGGAAACCTTGGCGCCGCGCTCCATGTCTATCGCGCCGAGCAGCTCGCCGATCTCGAGGTGGTCCCGCGGCTGAAAGTCGAACTCCCGTGGGGCTCCAACCGTCTTGACGACGGTGAAGTCGTCTTCACCGCCGGCAGGCACCCCATCGAGGATGGCGTTCGGAAGGCGCCGCAGCAGGGCCTCAGACTCAGTCTTCGAAGCCTCCGCCTCACCCGCAGCGGCCTTGACGGAAGCAGCCAGTTCCTTCACCTCGGCCAGCAGCGACTGCTTTTCCTCGCCCTGCGCCTTGGCAACGCGCTTGCCGTACGCGTTCTGCTCCGCCCTCAGTGTCTCGGCACTGGTGACCGCTTCACGACGCCTGGAGTCCGCAGACATGATCGCGTCAACAAGAGACTCATCCGCGCGCCGTGAGCGCTGCGAGAGGCGGAACTTTTCAGGATTGTCGCGAAGTTCGTTTACGTCGATCACCCACCAAGACTACCCAATTCGGCCTGCGCGCCCGGACCCGCGTCCGGAAGGATACTCTTGGGAAATCATGCCCCTCGAGTGGATCATCGCCGCCCTGGCCGTCATAGCCGCAGCCGCGTCAGCGTTCAGCTGGTGGGGGGTACGCAAGTTGCGCCGCGAACGCGTCCCGGCGCCGCAGGCCAACCCCGCATCAATCCAGACAACCGGAGACCGGCAGCGCGTTGCCCTCATCCTGAACCCCGTGAAGCTGGGTGCGGGCCTCGCGCGCGAGCAGGTCGAACAGGCCTGCTCCGACGCCGGCTGGGACCCCCCGCTGGTCCTTGAAACCACCGTGGCCGAGCCGGGCACCACCCAGGCGCACCAGGCGGTGAAGGAAGGGTACGACGTCGTCCTCGCCGCCGGCGGCGACGGCACTGTCCGCGCGATCGCGCCGGCTCTGGTCCATAGCAACGCCGCCCTTGGCCTGCTCCCGCTCGGCACCGGCAACCTGCTGGCACGCAACCTCGGCATCGCGGTGAACGACGTGCCCCGCAGCGTGCGCCAGGCGTTGCACGGCGCGGGACGGCGCATCGATATGGGCCGGGTTGAGCTGCGGAACGAACGCACCGGCGTCAGCGGCCAGCACACGTTCCTGGTCATGGGAGGTGTGGGCCTTGACGCCATTGTTGTCGCCGCCACCCGGGACGCGCTGAAGAAGAAGCTCGGCTGGCTCGCGTACAGCGAGGCCGGCATGCGGAGCCTGCCGGGCAAGCGTCAACGGATGACGATCAGCATCGACGGCGGCGCGTGGCAGACCCGGAAGGTCCACAGCGTGCTCTTCGCCAACTGCGGGAAACTGCCCGGTGGGATCACGTTCGTACCGGACGGAACAATTGACGACGGCTTCCTCGACGTCATCATCACCAGCCCCCGCAGCATCCTCGGTTGGCTCTGGGTTGCGGCGAAGATCGTGTTCCGGCACCCGGGCCCGATTCCCGTGATCACCTACCACCAGGTAAAGCGGGTGGACGTGAAAGTTTCCGAGGCGACCGGCACCCAGCTCGACGGCGACACTTCCGGCGACATGACTTCCCTCAGTGTCGAGGTAGTCCCCGGCGCACTGATGGTCCGGGTGCCTGGGAGGGCAACCGGACCATCAGTGGGAATGTTCAGCAGTTCAACGGAGCGCTAGCGGCGATCGCTTTCATCCGCTGCGCCATCCTGCAGGGACGGCACGGAGTCGACGTCGGTGTACTCGCCTTCCACATCGGCGTCATTGTCGGAAACGCCGTCGGCGTCGGTGTACTCACCTTCCGTCGGGGCGTCCTGACCTTCGGTGTAGCCGCCGTCGGAATTGGCAGTCTGCGCGCCGGTGTACCCACCGGTAGTGCCTGACGCCCCTCCCGCTTCGGGATCAGCGTTCTGGGCCTGGCTGTTGATGAGCTGCTGCTCCTCGGCGAAGCGCAGGTCATTCCCCTGGTCCCCGGCGTCACCGTGCCAGTTCGGGTCCGACGTAGCTCCGTCTCCCTTGTTGGGGTTCACGTTCTCCTGTGGCTGCTCACTCATGGTGCCTGCCTTTCCTTCAAGGTTCGCGCCGCTGGCCGGACGCTCACCATCAGCCTACTTACCAACCCGATGCAGCAAAAGGATTCTCACTCTTTAAGCAGCTCGCGAACAGCCTTCTCAGATGCCGAATAACTCCCCACCGGTATCACTTCACCGGACATGAACCTGTCAACCAAACGCGGGTCCACATATGAACTCCGCGCAATCGCGGGCGTATTCCCGAGATGGTCGGCCACGGAGCGCATGGTCGCCGCCACCGCCTTCTGCCTGGCCGTGCGGCTGGTTGCCTTGAGGTCCATTCGTGCCAGCTCCATTGCCGCAACTACGGTTGCCTGCCAGGTCCGGAAGTCCTTGGCCGTGAAGCCGCCGCCGGTGACCTGCCGGAGGAATTCGTTCAGCTGCGCTGCTTCGACGTGATGCCAGGAGCCATCCGACGTCCGATAGGCCAGCATGGTGTCTGCACCTTCCCGCCGCAGCATGGGGCGGAGCGCGGCTGCCAGGTCGGAGTCCTCGATGGTGCTGTCCCACTGCTGGCCGCTCTTGCCCGGGAACTGCAGCGTAATGACCGAGCCGCTGATCTTCACGTGCTCCACCTGAAGGGTTGTGACCCCGAAGGAACCGTTCTCCGCCGCGTACTGTGCGGATCCGATCCGAAGCGCTCCGGAGTCCACGATCCGCAGGGCGGCGGCGAAGGCGCGCTCCCGTTCACTGCCGTTTGCCCGCAAATGTTGGGTGATAACCCGCCGGGCGCTGGGGAGGCCCTCACCGAAGTCCAGCGCCCGGTCGAACTTCTCCCGGTCCTTCTTCTCCCGCCAGGCCTCGTGATAAATGTACTGGCGGCGGCCGGCGTCGTCGGTCCCCAAAGCCTGAATATGCCCGTTGGGGTATGGACTGATCCAGACATCCCGCCAAGCCGGCGGAATGACCAGGTCCTTTACCCTTTCCAGCTCATCAGGAGCGAGAGGCTCGCCCTCCTGATTCCGGTAGCTGAAGCCGTTCCCGTGACGGCGGCGCGTATACCCGGGCTTGTTACAGTCACTGCGGCGAAGTCGTGGCAAGTTACCTCCCGGGTTGGAGCACTGCAGGGAAAACTAGCCTATGTCCTCCGAGCCCGGTTCGGCGGAGCGCAAGAGGGATGCGACCCAGCCATGCGCGGCCTGGAACGCCTGATCGGTGGTGTGCCGTGCAACCTCGTATTCACGGCGGTCGGCCCGCGCGTAGGAGCCCAGGAACCGCAAACCCGGACTGATTCGGTGCAGACCCTGCAGGGCATCCGCCACCCGTGCGTCCGCCACGTGGCCGTCCGCATCGATGCTGAAGAAGTAGTCACCGAGGAAGAGGCCCGTAGGCCTGGATTCGATGCGGCTCAGGTTGACGCCGCGGGCGGCGAACTGGTCCAGGATTTCCATCAGCGCACCCGGATGGTCCTCCGGCAGCGGGATTACAAGCGTTGTCTTGTCGGCACCCGTGCGGGCCGGCAGGATGTCCGGCTTGCTCACGAGGATGAACCGGGTAACGGCGTCGCCAACGTCCCCGATGTGGTCAGCGATCACGCGTAGTCCCAACCGCTGTGCCACCAGGGGTGAGCAAATCGCCGCGTGGTGGCCGGCGTCGTCGTCGAGCAGGGCGTGTGCGGCGGCAGCCGTGGAGGAGGACGGAACGTATTCCGCTTCTGGAATGTTCTTCTCGGTCCAGCCCCGACACTGAGCCCAGGCGTGGCCGTGGGTCGCGACAAACCGAATGTCCTCCAGCTCGAGGCCCGGACGGGCCACCAGGACGAAGGAGATCGGCACCAGGACTTCGCGGATGATCCGCAGTGGGTCACCGCCGGCGATCGCATCAAGAGTTGCCGAGACTCCGCCCTCCACAGAATTCTCGATGGGAACCATAGCGGCTCGGACGCGGCCGTTCCGAACGAGATCCAAGGCGGCGTTCACCGTTGCCGCGGGGACGCGCTCGGCGGTATCGGCGCCGGGAACCTGCAGAAGTGCAGCTTCCGTGAATGTTCCCTCAGGGCCGAGGTAGGCGTAGGAGCTCATAGGACGCGTGGCTCGCTGTCGGTCTCGGAAACCATGGGTTTCGAGGCTTCAATCCAGGCGTCCATTCCGCCGCGGACATTGAACGCCGAGTACCCGTTGCCCACAAGCCACTCGGTCACGCGGAAGGACCGTCCACCGGTGCGGCAGATGACATGCAGGTCCTCGTCCGGGTCAAGTTCATCGAGGCGCGCCGGAATCTGGTCCACCGGGATGTGCAGTGCACCCTCGATGTGGCCGGCCTCCCACTCGTAGTCCTCCCGCACATCGAGCACGGTGGTGTTCTCGCCGATGGCGTCTACGGGCACGTCGTCACTCATGGTTTCCCTCGATCCTCTCAGAACTGCATCCAAGCCTATAGTGGAGGCGAACCCGGCCCACAACGATTGCATAGGGGTGCCCATGCCCGCTGACCAGCCGACCATCCTCGCGACCTCCGGCGGCTACCGGCGCGGGAAGCGCGTGGATGTGGAGTTCAACGCACTGATCCATCACGCCGTCGAACTGGCAGGGGTCTCCGGCAGAGCTCCCCGGATCACCCATATCGGCACGGCGGGCGGGGATTCGCGCGAGTGGAACTTTCGCTTCACCGAGGCAGCGCGTGTAGCGGGTTTCGAGCCGACGTGCCTTAACCTCTTCACCATGCCGAACGTCGAGGACATGGAAGCCCACCTGCGCAAACAGGACATGGTGTGGGTCAATGGCGGGTCAGTGGTCAACCTTCTGGCGGTCTGGCGGGCTCACGGCCTGGACGGGATGCTGCACCGGGCCTGGGAATCGGGGGTGGTGCTCAGCGGTGTGTCCGCCGGGTCGCTGTGCTGGTTCCAGGGCGGCGCGACCGACTCCTTCGGGCCGGAGCTGAGGCCGGTCACCGACGCGCTCGGATTCCTGCCCTACGGCAACGGCGTCCACTACGACTCCGAGGAGCAGCGGCGCCCGTTGATTCACAAGATGGTCTCGGACGGCCAACTCGGCGAAACACACTGCACCGACGACGGCGTCGGGCTGGTCTACGCGGGCACGCGCCTGGTGGAGGCGGTCTCTGAGGTGCCGGGCAAGGGTGCGTACATCGTCCGGGCGCGTGCGGGCGAGAGCGTGGACGCCGTCGCTGTGGAGGAACGCATCGAGCCCCGGCTGCTGGATGCACCCGCATGACTGAGCTTCACGAGCTGACAGGCCTCCAGCAGCGGGACGCCCTGCGCAGCGGCGAGCTGAGCGCTCGGGAACTGACCGGGCACTACCTCGATCGCATCGGTGCCCTGAATCCGACCCTGGGCGCGTTCATCACCGTCACCGCCGAGTCGGCTCTCGCCGAGGCCACCGCAGCCGACCAGCGACAGGTTAGCGGGAAGGATTTGCCCCCGCTGCACGGCCTGCCGCTCGCGCACAAGGATCTGGCCGACGTCGTCGGCGTCGTCACCACCCATGGGAGCGCTGCGCTGGACCGAGCGGTGGCGCCCTCGGACTCGCCGCTGGTTTCCGTGCTGCGGAGGGCCGGCGCGATCAGCCTCGGAAAGACGCAGGTTCCCGAGTTCGGCCTGAGCTGCTACAGCGAGAACCTGATAGCGCCGCCGTCGCGTAATCCGCTGGATCCCGCGCTGAGCTCCGGGGGCTCCTCCGGGGGGAGCGCCGCGGCGGTGGCGGCCGGCATGATTCCCTTCGCTCCGGCGACCGACGGCGGCGGCTCCGTCCGGATCCCAGCGGCGGCAACAGGGCTGATCGGCCTCAAGCCCAACCGCGGTCGCGTCCCGTCGGGAGCCGGGCAGAGCGACCTCGGCCAGTTCGTGGTGGCCGGGCCCCTGGCGAGGACGACGGCGGATGCCGCCCTGCTGCTCGATGCCATGGTGGATGAGCCGAACTACCACGCCACCAGTGCCGCCGCGCATGAGCCGTTCCTCGACGCGGTACTGCGGGCGGAGGGAAGGTACCGGATCGGCGTGAGCACCGCCTCCCCCTTCGCTTCAGCCTTCCCCATCGCGCTCGACGACGACGCGCAGGCCGGCTTCGAGGCGGGGCTGAAAGCGCTCACCGCCGTCGGGCACGACGTCACCGAAGCCGACCTGCGGTACGACGGGCGGTACCACGAAGCGTTCCAGACAGTGTGGACGGCGGGTCTCGCTGTTGCACGGATCCCTCCCAGCCGCGAACCCGACCTGACGACGCTGACACGGACGCTCCGTCGTCGTGCGCAGGAGCGGACCGCGACCGATCTTGCCGCCGCCGTCGACGTCCTGCGCCAGTTCGAACAGGACACGATCGAGCAGTACGCGGCGTTCGACATGATCGCGACGCCGGCGCTCGGCATGAGCCCGCGGCCCATCGGTTGGTACACCTCTGAAGATGCGGACACCGACTACCGGCTCCAGTGCCAGTACTCGCCCTACACCTCGATGGTGAATGTGTGTGGGCTGCCAGCGATTTCCGTGCCCGTATTCACCACGGCTGCAGGTCTGTCCATGAGCATCCAGCTGATCGGCCGGCCCAGTGCCGAAGCTTCCCTGCTTGCGGTTTCCGCGCAGCTCGAGGAGCACATTCGGGGGAACCAAAATCCATAAGCATAACTGTTCAGTCGGGGTTTGGATATGACAGTCCGAAATGTGACTGGCAACATGGAGTAAATGAGCACAACTCCAGGTAGTACCGCCAACCCGGCGGAAAGAACATTCTTCGGTCATCCCCGGATGCTTGCCCACCTCTTCAGCCTTGAGGTCTGGGAGCGGTTCTCGTTCTATGGGATGCAGGCCATCCTTGCTCTCTATATGTACTTCGAGGTCACCGACGGCGGCCTGGGTATTGACCAGTCACTCGCGCTCACCCTCGTTGGCGCCTACGGCGGAAGCGTCTACCTTTCCACAATCCTCGGCGCCTGGCTCGCCGACAGGATTCTCGGATCCGAGCGGGTCCTCTTCTATTCCGCAGTCATGATTATGCTTGGCCACATCTCGCTGGCAGTGCTGCCCGGCGCCGTTGGGCTCACAGTCGGTCTTGCCCTGGTGGGAATCGGATCGGGTGGCCTGAAGGCAAACGCAACCTCGCTCGTCGGAACCCTATATAAAGAGGGCGACGAGCGTCGCGACGCCGGCTTCTCGATCTTCTATATGGGCATCAATCTTGGTGCTCTCTTCGGTCCGCTACTCACCGGATACCTCCGAGACACAGCCGGTTTCCACTGGGGCTTCGGGGCTGCCGCCGTCGGTATGGCCATCGGCCTCGTCCAGTACTCATTCGCCCGGAAAGGATTCTCCGAGGACGCCCACATCGTCGAGAACCCACTTCCGCGCTCTCAGTACGGACGCTGGATTGGTGTCGCCGTAGGCGCCGTCGTTCTGATTGCGATCGCCCTCATGCTCGGCTGGATCTACCCGGGCAATCTCGCGACCGTTATGGCCTGGGCTGCGATCATTGCTGCGGTCGCCTACTTCGTGATCATCCTGACCAACAAACACGTCTCGCACGTCGAGCGTCGACGCACCACTGCCTTCATTCCGCTGTTCATTGCCGGCGCTGCATTCTGGGCGCTATACCAGCAGCTGTTCACGTTGATCATCGTGTATTCCGAAGAGCGCGTGGACCGTATTGTGTTTGGCCTCGAAATTCTGCCGGAGTGGATCATTTCGTTCGTGCCGGTGTACGTCATCGTGCTTGCGGCTGTCTTCGCTGCTCTCTGGACCAAGCTCGGCGACAGGCAGCCGTCTTCGCCGTTGAAGTTCGCCTTCGGCCTGATCGGTATCGGCATCGCCTACCTGATGTTCCTCCCGTTCGCAGGGGGCGGGGAAAACGCAACACCGCTCATTGCCATCGCGTTGATCCTGCTCGTCTTCGTGATCGCCGAGCTTCTGATCTCACCGATCGGCCTTTCCGTGGCCACCAAGCTGGCGCCGAGCAAGTTCCGTACGCAGATGGTCGCGTTGAACTTCCTCTCGATCTCGCTCGGAACAACACTGTCCGGCATACTCGCGAGTAGGTACGATCCGGAGAACGAAGGTGCCTACTTCTCGATCCTCGGCATCACCATCGTGGTGCTGGGCGGAGTCCTGGTTGCAGCGACTCCGGCCATCAAGAAGCTGATGAGCGGCGTTCGCTGACTTTCACCCATTACGACGACGACGGCGCCCCCCTTTCGTTTGGGGGGGCGTCGTCGTCGTTTTTGTGCCCGGTCGGTTGGGTGACCGGTCAGCTTTTGTGACCGGTCAGGAGCCGTTGTCGTCAGTCTCGTTCTCCGGGCCGGGGCCGCCGTAGCCGCCCTCGTTCAGGGCGCTGGACTTACCGGCGTCCTTGTTCTGGTCGTCGGCTTCGGTTTCTGTCTCGGTCTCGCCGATCTCGTCGCTGGTGGGGTTCTCGCTCATGACACAACCTTTCGTTGACGGTGCTCCCAACGTACCTCCGCCTCTGGTGCCCGCACTAGAGCGCTGTCGATGCGTAACGCTGCTATTTCTGCCCCCTTTGATGGGTGTCCGGAACGGCGTGGCACTGCCGATGTGGTGTGACGGGGTTCACAACAGTGCAGCCGCAACATAGGCTCGAAAGCGCCGTTCAAATCCCCAGTGTTCACCGGCAGCGCGGTCGGCGGTTCCGCGAATGACGTGTGCAACGCTCCAACTCCCCACGGAAGGTACGACTATGTGGTCTCGAATTGGCGGCGCACTCATGATGAGTGCGGTGTTGGCAGTAGGTATAGGAAGCGTGGCTGTCGCGCATGACGATGGCAAGGGAATCATCCATCCGCCGTCGATGGAAGCCCAGGAATGGGAGTTTGAAAACGTGGCCGGAGCCAGCGCCAACCCGGACGGCAATGCGCCACGGGGGCATGCGCCGTGCATCAAGGGGATGGCCGCCAAGACCTTCCCCTGTGACGGTGTCGACATGATGAGCCACCTCACCCGCGCCGACCTCGGTCTCAGTTTCGTGAATGACATCTGGGGCTGGACGGATTCTCAGACCGGAGATGATTACGCCATCGTCGGGGGCACCGAGGGCACTGTGTTCGTGAACATCTCGGATGCCAAGCGCCCTGAGGTTCTCGGAATCCTGCCAAGCCACTCAACAGTCGGCGGACAATTCTGGCGGGACATCAAGGTTCACGACGATCACGCGTACGTCGTATCGGAGCACACAGGACACGGGCTCCAGGTCTTCGACCTTACGCAGCTTCGCGACACTGACGCCGGTGACAACGTGTTCGAGGAAACCGCGCACTACGCAGGCTTCGGCAACGCTCATAACCTCAACATCAACGAGGATTCCGGGTTTGCCTACGTTGTAGGATCGCAGACCTGCGACGGCGGACTTCACATGGTCAACCTCAGCGACCCCGCAAGTCCCTCAGCTGCCGGGTGCTACTCGGAGGCGGGCTATATCCACGACACTCAGTGCGTCAACTACGACGGACCTGATGCCAGGTATCAGGGTCGAGAAATTTGCATCAACTCCAATGCCGAACCGACATCCTCCGGCCTGGAGAATACTGTGACTATCTCCGATGTCACGGACAAGGAGAACCCAGTCACTCTTTCGAGGGTTTTCTACGACAACGACGGGTACAGCCACCAGGGCTGGCTCACACCCGATCAGGGCTACTTCCTGCACGGTGATGAACTGGACGAAGTGAACAACGGAATCAACACCACCACTCGTGTGTGGGACGTTCGTGACCTGGAGAATCCGGTCATCATCGGAAGCCATGACAACGGAACCACCTCCATTGACCACAACATCTACACCAAGGGCGATCGGGCGTTCGCGTCCAACTACACCTCCGGCCTGCGGATCTTCGACACCTCGGATGTTGAGAGCGGAAACCTGGACGAGATCGGGTTCTTCGATCTCTACCCGGAGAACGACAACGCCACGTTCGAAGGCGGGACGTGGAGCAACTATCCGTACTACGAGCAGAACATCGTTGCGGTGGCCAGCATCGAGCGGGGACTCTTCCTGCTGAAGCCGCGGGGTAACGTCGGCGGCTAGCGCCAGCGCCTGACCGCAGGAAGTCAGCGGAAGTGATCCGGATCCTCGAATTTCCTGGTCGCTTCCGTTGACGGGCGGCTCGGGCTAGCCCTCACCGCACGCGGGAAGGAAACTGGAGTTATGGGGAAAGCTGCGCGTGCCGCCGTCGTCGTTCTGGGTTTGATGCTGCTCGCCGGGTGCGGCGCGCCGGGTGGTCCCGTCGGAACTCCCTGTCCGGCGATCGCCTGGTCCAATACCCTCACCGTTCAATTGGAAGGTGACGCCTCAGCGGTCGAAGAGGTGCAGGCGTGCGTAGACGGCGACTGCTCGATACCGGCGCCACGGCCGGTGCAGCAAGATACGCCGCCCGCGGAGATCCCAACGCCTCATCCGAGCGGCGGCGCCGCGACACCCGCAGACCCAGGCAGCGGTGCGGCCGAGCAATCACCACCGACGCCAGACTATCTGCGCTCTACGTCAACCCGCTTGGAGCAGGACCGCTGGGCGATCAACTACGACATGACGGCGCCGAAAACGGTGACCGTGCGCGCGCTCGACGCGGCTGGAAACCTCCTCGCCGAGGACGAGTTCGCTCTGGACTGGATCCGCGTGGGCGGTAGCGAAGAGTGCGGCGGACCGATGGAGGCTGGCCCGGTGACGCTCGCCCTCCCATAGAAACCACACCCAAGATCGTCACGTTCGAGAAAAGTGTGCGTCCCAACAGCACCCTTCAATGGCATGCTTGGTCCCATGGCTAATCGAGCAGGAACCGTTGCCCTACCCAGCGACCTCATTGACGTGAGCGCCCTCCTGGACGCGTATTTCGACGTCGCACCCGACCTCAGCGACCCGGCGCAACGCGTTGCCTTCGGGACATCGGGCCACCGCGGCTCTTCGCTGAAGTCCTCCTTCAACGAAGGACACATCGCAGCGATCACGCAGGCGATCGTCGAATACCGCGCAGGCCAGGGCATCACCGGCCCACTGTTCATGGGACGCGATACCCACGCACTCTCCGAACCCGCGCAGAACACCGCCCTCGAGGTCCTTGCCGCGAACAATGTTGCGGTGCGGATCGATGCGCGCGGCGCCTACACACCAACGCCTGCACTTTCCCACGCCATCCTGGCCCACAACGGAACGCGGACTGACCAGGCGGACGGCATTGTCATCACGCCGTCCCACAATCCCCCGGCGGACGGCGGGTTCAAGTACAACCCGCCCCACGGCGGCCCCGCCGACTCGGACGCAACAAACTGGATCGCCGCCCGTGCCAACGAACTCCTCGAAGACGGACTACGCGGGGTCAAGCGCATCCCGACCGCCCAGGCACAGCAGGCGAGCACGGTCAGCACCTACGACTTCCTCCAGCACTATGTCGAGGACCTCCCCAACGTGCTCAACCTCGAGGCAATCCGCAGCGCCGGCGTGCGCATCGGCGCGGACCCTATGGGCGGGGCCGCCGTGGACTACTGGGGCGCCATCGGCGAACGGCACAACCTGGACCTCACCGTCGTGAACCCCACGGTCGACCCGCAGTGGGCGTTCATGACCCTGGACTGGGACGAGAAGATCCGCATGGACTGCTCCTCCCGCTTCGCCATGGCGTCGCTGATCGAGAAGGCCGGCAGTTTCGACATTTCCACCGGGAACGACGCCGATGCGGACCGACACGGCATCGTCACCCCCGACGGGGGCCTGATGAACCCCAACCACTACCTCGCCGTCGCGATCGAGTACCTCTACCGCAACCGGCCGCAGTGGCGCCCGGACGCGATGGTGGGCAAGACCCTCGTGTCGTCGTCGATCATCGACCGCGTCGCAGCGGACCTGGGCAGGACGCTCGAGGAAGTGCCGGTTGGTTTCAAATGGTTCGTTCCCGGGCTGATGTCCGGTCAGGTGGCATTCGGCGGGGAAGAGTCCGCGGGTGCGTCCTTCCTCCGCCACGACGGTTCCGCCTGGAGCACAGACAAAGACGGCATCCTCCTCGCGCTGCTCGCATCCGAGATCACGGCAGTGTCCGGGCGCACTCCGTCCGAGCAGTATGAGGGCCTCACCCAACGCTTCGGTGCTCCCGTCTACGCGCGCATCGACGCCGCCGCCACGCGTGAGCAGAAAGCCGCGCTCGGCAAGCTCTCGCCGTCGGACGTTACCGCCACCACACTCGCCGGCGAGGAAATCACCGCCCGGCTGACAGAAGCGCCAGGGAACGGTGCTGCCATCGGCGGACTGAAGGTCACCACCGAGAACGCCTGGTTCGCTGCCCGGCCTTCCGGCACCGAGGACGTCTACAAGATCTACGCCGAATCCTTCCTCGGCGAAGACCACCTGAAGCTGGTGCAGGAAGAGGCGAAGGCGCTGGTGGACGGCGTCATCGCCTAGCGCACAGGAATACTAGGGTTGATTCCATGAGCAGACTCGGAACCAACTGGACGCTACACGGGGACGGCCGTAACGTCCGGCCCGGGCAGTACGTCGCACCGGATGAGCGGCTGAGCTGGCCACGGACCATCGGGATCGGCGCGCAGCACGTGGTCGCGATGTTCGGGGCCACCTTCCTGGTCCCGCTCCTCACCGGCTTCCCGCCGTCGACGACGCTGCTGTTCTCCGGCATCGGCACCCTGCTGTTCCTGATCATCACGGCCGGAAGGGTGCCGAGCTACCTCGGTTCCAGTTTCGCGTTCATCGCTCCGATCGCGGCGGCACAGAGCCAGCACGGCCCGGCCGGCGCGCTGGGCGGCGTGGTGATGGCCGGCGTCGTGCTCGCGCTCATCGGGCTGGTGGTGCATCGGGCCGGCGCACGCTGGATCCAGGTGCTCATGCCGCCGATCGTCACCGGCGCCATTGTGGCCCTGATCGGGTTGAACCTCGCGCCGACGGCCAAAGCCAGCTTCGAGCAGGCGCCCCTGACCGCGCTCGCCACAGTTGTGGCAATCCTGTTGGTCACGGTGCTGTTCAAGGGCATCCTCGGCCGGCTGTCCATCCTCATCGGCGTCCTAATCGGCTACCTGGTTGCGGCGATCAGCGGCGAGGTGGACTTCACCGCCATCAACGACGCCGCGTGGTTTGGCCTTCCTCCGTTCCAGACTCCTGAGTTCCACCTCTCCGTTATCGGACTGTTTGTCCCAGTGGTACTGGTACTGGTGGCCGAGAACATCGGTCACGTGAAGTCGGTTGCCGCCATGACCAACCGCGACCTTGATCCGATCACCGGCCGTGCGCTCATGGCCGATGGCCTCGCGACCATCCTGGCCGGTTCCGGCGGTGGTTCCGGCACCACAACGTACGCGGAAAATATCGGCGTGATGGCGGCGTCGCGCGTGTACTCGACGGCGGCGTACTGGGTGGCGGGCATTATCGCCATCCTACTCAGCCTCTTCCCCAAGTTCGGTGCGCTCATCGCAACCGTACCGGCGGGTGTACTGGGCGGGGCCGGCGTCGTTCTTTACGGCATGATCGGCATCCTCGGCGTGCGAATCTGGGTTCAGAACCGCGTCGATTTCTCCAACCCGATCAACCTCTCGACGGCGGGAGTTGCCCTGGTGGTGGGCATCGCCAACTTCACCTGGACGTTGGGCGATCTGACGTTCGAGGGAATCGCCCTGGGCACGGCCGCGGCCCTGATCATCTTCCACGGAATGAGCGCGATTGCCCGCGCACGCGGCAGCGAGCACGTCACGGGCCCGGACGAAACCGAGTCCGAGGACCATGGAAGTAAGCCCTCGAAGCTGGGCTGATTCAGAGCACAGGCTTCGGCACGCGGGAGAGGGCGCTGAGCGGGGTGCGGCCGGCGACCAACTGGCCGTCCTGCACGTAACCCTCTTCGCGATCCCGCAGGTAGTCGATCAACCGTCCGCGCCACTTCTGCACCTCCGGGGCGCGGGCCGGATCCCGGACCAGGTTCGTCGTCTCCTGCGGGTCTGCCTCCAGGTCGAAGAACTGCTCGCGACCCTCCCCGGACATCCAGACGAACTTGCGCTTCCCGTCGGTCACCCACTGCAGTGACTGCCCCAGCAGGGTGTGTTCCCCGTGCAGGTCCTCCCGCCACTGAACCCGCTCGCCCCGCAAGAAGGGCACCAGGCTCCGGCCATCCACGGTGTCCGGGATGTCCGCGCCGGCGAGTTCCAGCACGGTGGGCATAATGTCGCGAAGTTCGACGACGTCGTCAACCACAGTCCCGCGCTCGCCGTACCCCCGCGGCGCTGAGACAAGCAACGGCACGGAGGCCGAGCCCTCGTAGGGGAAGCCCTTCCGGTACATGTCGTGGTCCCCCATCATGTCGCCGTGATCCGAGGTGAACATGACCACCGTGTCCTCCCGTAGGTCCATCTCCCACAGCGCCTCAAGGAACCGGTTGACCTGCTGGTCGATGTGGGACATGTGACCGTAGTAGCCGGCTTTCGCCCGGTGGTGGGTCTGCGGGTCCTGCCGCCCGACGAAGGCGTTGTGCGCGCCGTCGCGCCGATGCTCGGCATAGTCTTCCGTCCAGTCCCCCGTGACCGGGTTCGCCAACGGACCATGAACGTACTGGTCGAAGGCCCACTGGGGTGGATCGAGCGGAGAATGCGGACGGTGGAAGGACAGATAGAGGAAGAACGGCGCCGTGGGGTCCCGCCGATACATCCACGAGATGGCCTCTGTAGCGATCCAGTTGGTTGGGTGCAGCGCTTCCGGCTTATCCCAAGGGCGCGCGACGACGGAATTACAGTTCAACCCGTTGTCGGTGTAATCCTCTGCCGCCGTGGCTCCGGCCTGGGCCTGCAGCCAGGGCAGGTAGTCGTCAATCTCACGGAAATCACGCTCATTACGACGGCGGGCGGCATGGAGATAGCCGTCATGAAGCCGAACGTCATCGAAACCGATCCGCGACCGCTCAGGATAGACGTGCATCTTGCCGATCGCCTCGGTCTGGTAGCCGGCGTTCCTGAGTTCACGGGGCAAGGAGACCGGATGCGCTTCGTCGAAGTTTACGCCGTCGCTGTAACCGACCCGCCCGTGGGCCTCCTGGGACTGCCCGGTCATCAGCGCCACCCGTGCCGGCACACAGGTTGGAGTCGCCGAGTATGCGCGGCTGAACCGCGTTCCGCCGCTGGCCAGTTCGTCGAGGTATGGGGTGCGGACCACCGGGTGCCCAGCTGCGGACAGACAGTCACCGCGCCACTGGTCGACGCAGATCAAGACAATATTGGGACGGTCCACGGTGCTCCTCGCGCTCAGCTGATGAGATTCAGCTTACGTCGGTGGAAAACTGGAATGCCTAGAAGGCGCATCCGCAGGAGCGCCGCACGACGAGCTCAGTCCCGTAGACGTGGTGGCCCTCTGGAGCGGGCTGCCCCCGGCGCGCTGAGCCGAGAACGGACACTGCTTTTTCCGCCATAGCGCGGACTGGCTGCTTCAGCGTGGTCAAGGGCGGCCAACTGAACTCCGACTCCGCCGAGCCGTCAAAGGAAACTATCGCCACGTCGTCGGGCACTGACAGTCCCAGCTCGTGAATAGCCCTCAACATGCCGACCGCCTGCATGTCAGAACTGACAAAGACGGCTGAGGGCTTTCGCTTGCCCTCGAACATCCGGCGCCCGGCTTCATAACCACCCTGGCGGTCGAAGGTGGTCCGGACGATCGGGCCCTCAGCCAGACCGGCTTCGGAGAGCGCATCCAGCCAACCCAGTTCACGCTTGTCAGCAACGGCACCTGCGAGATATCCGATCACCAGGCCGATTTCCGTGTGACCGTGGCCTATCAGGTGCCGCACCCCTGCCGCCGCGCCGGACTCGAAGTCCACGCCGATCGTTGTGACACCCGGATGCGGGCCGAAAGCATCCAGCAGCACGATCGGGATGTCGCTGCCCTGAAGCTGGCTGAGATCAGGCTTCGCCGCGCCGGTCGCCAGAAGCACACCGTCAACCTGCCTTGATCGGAAATTGCGGAGCGGACGGGCTTCCGCGCCGGTCTCAGCAGAGGAATTCGCAGTCAACAACGCAAATCCGTTGTCGGCAGCCGCCTCCTCCACCGCACGTGCCATATCTGCGTAGAACGTGTTCGTGTTGCTGGGAATGACTAGCCCCAGCATCTCAGCAGAACCGAGTTTCAACGCGCGGGCCGCGGCATTGGGGCGATACCCCAGCACCTCAATCGCGTCAACAACTTTCGCGGTTGTGCCGGGCGATACCTTCTTTGGTCCGCCGTTGACGACGTAGCTTACGACAGCGGAACTGACGCCCGCGTAGCGCGCGACATCCTGTCTTGTTACCCGGGGACGTTGAGTACGTGCGGGCGCCAATTCCGTCATCACTTTCCTGTCAGCTGCCTGCGTATGCTGGCTCTACCCTATCCAACGGCTGCGACGGAGCATCACCGAAGTCCGGGATGTCCAGGCGGGCACCACCCTGCAGCGCGGACTGGTGGGCGATGATGCCGGGAAGCGTGTAGCGGGCGGCAACCCACGCGTTGACGGTCGGCAGCGAGCGGCTGTTGACCGCGTTGACGAAGTCGTCGACGAGGAAGTGGTGGCTGCCCTCATGCCCGTTGGGGACTCCCCGGAACTCCTCGGGGAGGCGCCCGGCGTCGTGCACCTTTGCCAGACCGGACATGAAAGCGTCACGCAATTCGGGCGCCACGTTTTCCAGCGCCGGATCATCCTCAGCCATGGTGGCGTGGGATTCCACGAGATCCGAGACATCCTCAACGCCGGTCTTGTCCTGCCACACCGAAACCTTCGCAAGCTGCTCGAAGCTCGCCTCCGTACCGAAAAAGCGGAAGCGCGATTCGCGGATGTGGCTTGGATACCCGACGCGGCGCATTTCGTTCACGCGCATGCTGCCGCCGTCGGCGAGTTCAAAGAGCGCTGACGCGTTGGAGAAATCATTCTCGAACATGCTGACCGACTTATCGAAGACGCCGTCTCCACGGTTGTCCTTCACACCGAGGCAACTCACGCTTACGGCGTGGGTGGGAATGGCGCCCAGGACGCCGCCGATTGAGTGGGTCGGGTAGAGCATTGGCGGGTAGCTTGCGGTCTTCTTCCACTCTGCGCCGCCGGAGTACTGGTACGCCTTGTAGAACCCGAGGTCCATGTCGTGGACGTAATCGCCCTCGGAGTAGAACACACGGCCGAACTTGCCTTCAGCGAACTGGTTGCGCGCGTAGACGGTTGCCGGATTGTAGTAGCTGGTTTCACCCATCATGTAGGTGAGCCCCGTCTCCCGGACCGCCTCGATAATCCGACTGATCTCTTCCTGGCTGACGGCCATGGGAACTGCCGAGTAAACGTGTTTCCCGGCGCGCAGTGCCGCCTCAACCAGGGGCCCGTGGGTCCAGCGCTGGGTGAAGATGGCAACGGCGTCGACGTCGGAAGCCAGCACTTCATCGAAGCTTCCGAATACGCCGTCCAGTTCAAGGCGCTCGTTCAGCTTCTCTGCGCGCTCCGGAAGGACATCGGTCACATGGACACGCGACACCCCCGGGTGCAGTTTGAACAGCTTGGCGAACTGGCCAGCAAACTGACCTGCGCCAATGATTCCGATTGAGGTGGGCATGGTTGCCTTTCGGATTGTCCGGCTGTGCTGCCGGTGACAGATGGGATACGGCTCAACAGCCTTCGATGGAGTCTTTCACCGTTATCTACACGAGTCAATACTTTTCGATTCTTGCCTAGAAACTCTTGTAAAGCGATAGTTACACGTGTAGATTCAGTGCAACTTATTACAAGTGCGAGGTTCTCGCAGACCCTCCAACTGAATTACCGTCCGCACAATCCGGCGCCTCCTGAGGGGCCGGCGAATACCTATCCAACCAAAGTGAAGGATCAGACAATGAAGTCACGCATAGCTCTTATCGGCTCGGCAGCAGTCTTCGCCCTTACCGCTTCAGCATGTGGCGGCAGTTCCGGAGACTCCTCTTCAGCCGCGATCGAGTTCCAGACCGGCCTGTCAGTTGATGCAAGCCAGCTGCCGGTTCTCGAGGAAATCACAGCAGAGTTCGAGGACGCCAACCCGGACATCGACATCGACCTCCGCCCGACCACTGGTGAGTTCGAAAAGGACATCAAGGTGCGCCTTGCCAGCGGGGACGTTCCAGACATCTTCTGGACTCACGGCTGGTCCCGGGACCGCTACAGCGAGTTCCTTGAGCCTCTCGGCGAGCAGCCGTGGGCCGAGAACTTCAACCCCTCCCTTGAAGCTGCGATGAAGAACGACGACGGCGAGTTCTTCGCGCTCCCCGTCGACACCGATATTGCGGGCATCATCTATAACGCCACCGTTCTCGAGGCTGCCGGTGTCGCCCCTGAGGACATCACCACCTGGGAGGCTTTTGACGAGGCCGCCCAGAAGGTGCTGGACAGCGGAGCCACGCCGATCTCAGTAGGCGGTAAGGACGAATACTCCGGCAACGTTGCCGACTGGATCGCCCCGGGGGCCTTCAACGAAGAAGAACTTGCACAGATGGAAGCGGGCGAGTTCGTCGCCGAGAGCTACACCAACGCGATGCAGCCCATCGACGAATGGCGTGAGAAGGGGTACTACAACCCTGACTACGTGTCTGCTACGGGCGACGATATGGCGCGCGCCTTCGCAGAGGACAAGGCAGCGTTTGCCTTCACCTCCAACTCACTGGTGAAGAACGCGCTAGCCTACAACCCTGACGCGCAGCTCGGCTTCATCCCGGTGCCCTCTTTGAACGACGAAGGCCCCTACCTCATCGGCGGCGAGCGCAACGCCTACGGCGTCGCCAAGGATTCGGATCAGAAAGAAGCAGCTCTGAAGTACCTCGAGTTCCTTGCCCAGCCTGAGAACGTGTCCAAGCTCGCCACAGCCTTCTCCGCAACTCCGGGCCTCACCAACGCAGAATCCGACCTCGGCGCCCTGCAGTCCAGCTTTGAAACCTACGTCGACGGCGGCGAATTCCCGCTCGTGCCCTACTTCGACCGCGTCTACCTGCCCAACGGCATGTGGGACACCATGGTCACCACCACCGATGCGCTGATTACCGGCCAGAGCGATCCTGCCGGCGTCACGGAACAGATGGCTGCGGACTTCAGCAGTCTGTTCGGCCAGGAATAACCGATCTGCCGGGTAGGGGCAGCCCGTCCCTACCCGGCATGCAGGCAGGAACATCGGAGACTCAATGACTGAACTACTACCGGGAACCGCCAAGGCCGCTCCCAGCACCCGGCAGGCGCCCGCGCCTGACCTGCCCCGCCGGAAGAAGCCCTTCAAGGGCATTGCCGTCAACTTCCTCTATCTGCCGGCCGTGATCCTCATGGCTGCGTTCACCGTGTATCCGCTCATCGCCGGCATCGGGATCTCATTCACCAACTGGAATGGCTACAGTGCCGCCCGGGATATCGTCGGCATCGAGAACTACCTGCGGTTGTTCGAGGACGAGATCTTCCGTACGGCGCTTCTCAACACCTTCATCTACGGTGTGGGAAGCACCGTGATTCAACAGGTCCTCGGACTTGCGATCGCCGTCGCACTCGACCGGAAAATGCGTGGGCGCAGTGCCGCACGGGCAATCATCTACCTGCCGGTCCTCGTATCCCCCGTGATCATGGGCACCATGTACTACCTGTTGTTCCAGTACAACAACGGCGCATTCAACGACATCGTGGTGGGCTTCGGTGGAGAGCGGGTGGCGTGGCTCAGCGACGCGAACACCTCGATTTTCATCATCGTCGCAGTGAACTCACTGCAGTTCGTCGGAATCTCGATGATTATCTACCTGGCGGGTCTGCAGTCCATCCCCGGCATGTACTACGAGGCGTCAACCCTTGACGGCGCCACCAAGACGCAGCAGTTCCTGCACATCACGGTTCCGCTTCTGCAGCCTGCGTTTGCAACGAGCATCGTCCTGAACCTCATCGGCGGCCTGAAACTGTTCGACGTGATTCAGGTAATGACCGGCGGTGGGCCCGGCTACGCCACACACTCGGTCTCAACGCTGATCGGAAAGACCTATTTCGATAACCAGAGCGCGGGTTACTCCGCTGCGATGGGTGTGGTCCTGTTTCTGATCATCGTGGTGTTCACGCTGATCCTGAACACCCTGCTCAACCGTCGCCGAGTGGAGGCCTGAGATGATCACCCAAGAAGACCGGAGTGTCACCAAGAAAAACCGGCCAGCCGCCGTCGTCATCGGCGTTGCGCTGATCCTCATGGCGCTGCTGCAACTGCTGCCCTTCTACGTGACCCTTACAACCGCCCTGAAGGACCGCACGGATCTGAGTTCACAGTGGATCCTTCCCTTCAACAATCTGTTCTTCGAGAACTTCGCTACGGCGATCGAATCCGGGAACATCCTCCAGTCGATAGGCAACAGTGCCTTGATAACGCTGGTGTCGACTGCCCTGACCTGCCTGATCGGCGCGCTCGCGGCCTATCCCCTTGCCCGCCGGCGGACGGCGTTCAATAAAACGGTCATGTTCCTGATCGTCGGGCTCATCATGATTCCACCGTTGAGCATCCTGGTGCCCCTGTACACGCTGCTCAGTGACCTGGGCGCCCTGAACACCTACTGGGGTGCGATCCTGGTGATGATCGCCTCGCACCTACCGCTGAGTGTCTTCCTTTATGCGGCGTTCATGCGCACCATCCCCGTCTCACTCGAAGAAGCAGCGACGATCGACGGCGCGGGCATCCTCCAGGTGTTCTTCCGCGTAGTTTTCCCCCTGCTGAAACCAGTGACAGCCACGGTGGCCATCCTCACGGGCGTAGGGATCTGGAACGAGTATGCGCTCTCGGTGTTCATCCTGCGGGAGCCCGAGATGCAGACGATTGCGCCCTCCATCGCTGCGTTCTTCTCCGCACAGTCGAACAACTTCGGTGCAGCAGCTGCAGCCTCCCTCATGGCGGTGCTACCTGTGCTGGTGGCATACCTCTTCCTTCAGAAGTGGTTCATGAAGGGCATGGTTGCCGGCTCGGATCGTTAGCCATCCCGAGCGAAAGGGCGTCTCACAGCGTGAGGCGCCCTTTCGTCGTCTGAGCCCTGCCATGATGGGACCATGTTGCGAATCGGCCTGCTCGGCGGCATGAGTTGGGAAAGCAGTGCGGAGTACTACCGCCTGATCAACGAACTGGTGAAGGACCGGCTCGGCGCCCTCCACTCAGCTGACTGCCTCCTGCGCTCCGTGGACTTCGCCTCCATCGAGGAACTGCAGGCGGAGGGCCGCTGGGAACAAGCCGGCCGGGTCCTGGCATCCGCTGCCGCTGACCTGGAAGCCGGCGGGGCTGAGCTGCTGGTGCTGTGCACCAACACCATGCACAAGGTGGCGCCGGAGATCGAAGCCGCCGTGGACATCCCGTTCATCAATCTGATCGACGTCACGGCGCAGGCCGTGCGGTCCACCGGCACGACGACGGTCGGCCTGCTCGGCACGGCGTTCACCATGGAGCAGGACTTCTACCGCAACGGGCTCGCGGCGCACGGACTGACAGTGCTGACACCAGGTCCGGACGACCGCGCCGTGGTTCACCGCGTGATCTATGAAGAGCTCTGCCGGGGAATCATTTCGGATGCCTCGCGCCGGGAGTACCAGCGCATCATCAAGGACCTGGGGAAGCGCGGCGCCGAGGGCGTGATCCTCGGCTGCACCGAGATCGAGCTCCTGATTTCGCAGGACGACGCCGACCTGCCGCTTTTCCCGACAACGTCGCTTCATGCCCGGGCCGCAGTGGACGCAGCGATCGCAGGGTGAGGCGGCGCGTCGGCGCGGTCAACCCCTATTTCTCGTTGGGCTAACGATATTGCGGGTCTTTGAGTCAGAGGCCTCCGTAGCCCAGCGACTGTGAGACCTGACGGGCTGCTTTCTGCATCACGGGGATCAACGCGCGCATGCGCTGCATGGGCATGAAGGGGCGCGTAGCCGACACGCTGACGGCTGCCACCACGGAACCGCTGGCATCGCGGATCGGTGCTGCCACACAGCGGATTCCCGGCTCGTTCTCTTCGAGGTCCATTGATGCCCCCACTTTGGCGTATTCCCGCATTCGCTTGAGGAAGTCACCCGGGCCTGAAGTTGACGGGTGCTCGGCTTCGAAGATGCGGTCCCAGTCGTCCTGACGGTCGAGAATGAGGGCTTTGCCGATCCCGGTACTGGTCAGCGGCATTCGATGTCCAATGCGGGAGCGCATCTCGGCGCCGCGGCTACCCGGAATCTTGTCCAGATACAGGACCTGCCCCGTTTCTTCAATGGCCAGGTGCACCGTGTCCTGGACCCGTTCGGCGAGTTCCTCAATGACCGGCCGGGCCACCACCGGGAGCGGGTTCTGGTGTAGGGCCTGGAAACCGTATTCGATCAGCGTTGGCCCCAAGGAATAGCCGCGTCCATTGGCGACGCGCACGTAACCATAAAGCTCCAGCAGCTGAACCAGGCGATGGGCGGTGCTCCTACCCAACCCCGTAGCCTCGGCCACGGCCCGCAAATCATCGGCGCCTTGCGCCACGGCACGAAGGACATCCAACCCGCGCGCCAGAGTTTGTGTGCCTGGCGGTTGACGGGAATCAAGTGAGCGGAAAAGGGGTTCGGGAATGTTCGAAGACACAGTCAGAGCATATCCATAAATCTCTCATATCCCTATATGTAGGACAGTATTCGACATAATGAGACGGGCTGCACATACTTTTTCCTGTGACATACCTCTCCACTCAGGGCGCGGGACTTCAGAGCACGCCTGACCTCAAGACCCCCCAACTGATTGCCTTGGACTGGGGCACATCCTCCTGCCGTGCGTATTTGCTTGGCCGCGACGGGTGCGTCCTAGATAGCCGTGCGGGCGACAGGGGAGTCATGACTGTCACGGACAAGGTGATAGGAGAAGCCGATCGAGTTGCCGCATTCGCATGTGAACTCGGAAACCTGGCCGGCGACTGGCTGCTTGACGCCCCTGATCTGCCGCTGCTTGCTTGCGGCATGATCGGTAGCAATCAGGGATGGGCGGAGGCAGGTTACCGCCATCTGCCGGTAGACCTGGTCGTCCAGCAGGCAGGCCTGACGGCGGTACCTTCTGACAGCGGTCAACTTTGGATTGTTCCGGGGCTGCTTAAGGATGGAGGCGCCACCAAGCTCCCGGATGTGATGCGTGGGGAGGAAACGCAACTGCTCGGCGTCATGCCGGAAAGACCCGAAAAATCCACGGAACAAGTAGTTGTACTTCCAGGAACCCATACTAAGTGGGTCCGTTTGGAAGGCAGCGTGGTGACTGATTTCAGCACCTCAATGACCGGGGAACTATACGCACTGCTGGTCCGGGACAGCATCCTGGGCAGGCTCGCAGAACATCCCAAGGAACAGGACCAGGACGCGTTCCAGCGAGGACTGGACGTTGCGTTCGAGACAGCAGAGCAAGCAGGCGGCGTTCTGGGGACATTGTTTTCGGCGCGCACCCTTGTCATGACCGGAAAGTTGCTGGCCACGGGGGTCCAGGACTACATCTCAGGACTCCTGATTGGAGCCGAGGTGGCAGCCTTCACCCAGCAGCAGGCGCCAACGCAGCGGGATAAGACGAATCCGGGCATCACTGTCTGCGCCAATCCTACCCTTACACCCCGGTACGCCCGCGCCCTGGGGCAAGCAGGCTTCACCACTACGCTCGCCCCGCCGGACGCCGCCGCCCGCGGCCTATGGCGAACAGCTGTATCGGCCGGACTCATCACTAAGGAAACACTATGAAAACAAACCCCTCCACAGGATTGGTCGCCATCCTGCGCGGCATTAGCCTCGCTGAGTCGGAATCCGTGGCCAAATCGCTCTACGCGGCAGGTTTCCGATCCATCGAAGTCCCGCTGAATTCCCCGGAACCGTTCGAATCCATCCGGAAGATCCGCAGTGTGCTTCCGGAGGACTGTTCCGTCGGTGCCGGCACTGTACTTACGGTCGAGGATGTTGAGCGGGCACGGGAGGCCGGATCGAACATCATCGTTTCACCAAACACCGACAGCCAGGTCATCGAGGCCGCGGTCAAAGCCGGGATGCGAAGCTACCCAGGCGTCACAACCCCGAGCGAAGCTTTCGCTGCCATCAAGGCCGGCTCCACCAGCCTGAAGCTATTCCCCTCCAACGCCGTCGGCATCGACGGGATGAAGGCCTGGCTCGCTGTACTGCCGGCAAACGTGGAACTGCTGCCCGTCGGTGGCGTTGACAGCTCCAACCTCGCGGCCTGGGCGGCCGCAGGCGCAGGTGGTGCCGGCATCGGCTCCACCCTCTACAACCCCGGGCGCAACGCAGAAAACGTCGGCGAACGAGCCGCTGAACTTGTCTCTGTCTGGCAGAAAGCCACCAACTGACCCCAACCATCCTTCGCCTCTTAGCTGAAGCGAATCGTAGGAGAAATGATGAAAATCACGTCATTGACGACGTATGAAGTGCCCCCGCGCTGGCTCTTCCTGAAGATCGAAACCGACGAGGGCATCACCGGCTGGGGCGAACCTGTGGTTGAAGGCCGCGCAGCAACCGTCGCTGCCGCCGTCGCGGAACTCTCGGACTACCTGATTGGCCAGGACCCACGGAACATCGAAGACCTCTGGACAGTCATGTACCGCGCGGGCTTCTACCGTGGCGGTCCCATCACCATGAGCGCCATTGCCGGCATCGACCAGGCCCTGTGGGATATCAAAGGCAGGGCTCTCGGCGTTCCCGTCCATGAATTGCTCGGCGGCAAGGTTCGCGACAGCATACGAGTGTACTCATGGATCGGCGGCGACCGCCCGGCCGAAACGGCAGCGGCCGCCAAGGACGCCGTCCAGCGCGGATTCAGCGCCGTGAAAATGAACGGTACTGCAGAGCTGCAGTACGTCGACACCTGGGACAAGGTTGAGCAGTGCTTGGTCAGCGTGCAGGCGGTCCGGGACGCCGTGGGTCCGAACATCGGCATCGGCGTCGACTTCCATGGCCGTGTCCATAAGCCCATGGCAAAGGTCCTGATCAAGGAGCTCGAGCCCTACAAGCTGATGTTCATCGAAGAGCCAGTTCTTTCCGAGCACGCCGGGTCGCTGCTGGACGTCATGCGTAACACCCCGACCCCCATCGCGTTGGGGGAGCGCCTCTACTCACGTTGGGATTTCAAAGACATCATCGCCAGCGGCGCCGTGGATATCATCCAGCCGGACCCGTCGCATAGCGGAGGCATCACGGAAACCAGGAAGATCGCCCACATGGCCGAGGCCTACGACGTCGCGTTGGCCCTGCACTGCCCGCTGGGTCCCATCGCCCTGGCCAGCTGCCTCCAAATTGACGCGAACTGCTACAACGCGTTCATCCAGGAACAAAGCCTGGGCATCCACTACAACGAGTCCAACGATCTCCTGGACTACATCAAGGACCAGTCCGTGTTCGCCTACGAGGCAGGCATGGTCAAGATTCCGGGCGGTCCTGGCCTGGGCATCGAGGTCAACGAGGAATACGTCGCCGAACGCGCTGCCATCGGACACCGCTGGCGCAATCCCGTCTGGCGGCACACTGACGGCTCCTTCGCAGAATGGTAAGGATTATGAAATCAGCAAAGATGCTACAGCGCTCCACACCTGCTTCCACCTCAAAGGCATCCAAGGCGCGTGTGCTTATCGCCGTAATGCTGTTTGTCACGGTGGTCATCAACTACATGGACAGGGCCAACCTCTCCATTGCCCTCCCGTCCATTTCCCAGGAGTTCAGCCTCAGCCCTGCAGAACAAGGCCTGCTGCTCTCTGCCTTCGGCTGGACATACGCCGCCCTGCAGTTGCCCGGTGGATGGCTGGTTGACCGCGTCCGGCCCCAGGTGCTCTACGCCTCCTGCCTCATCCTGTGGTCCCTGGCTACTGTTTTCATGGGCATTGTCGGCGGCTTCGCGGCTCTCATCGTGTTGCGACTGCTGGTGGGTGGATTCGAGGCGCCGGCCTACCCGATCAACAACAAAGTGGCCACGTCCTGGTTCCCCGAACGCGAACGTGCCATGGCCATCGCGTTCTATACCTCCGGCCAGTTCATCGGGCTGGCGCTGCTGACACCCGTCCTGTCCTGGCTGCAAACCGTCCTCAGCTGGCATTGGGTCTTCATCGTCACCGGCGCCATAGGCATCATATGGGGTGTTACGTGGTACCTGACATACCGGGCACCCAAGCAGATGAAATTCGCTAACGACGCCGAAATCGAGCTGATCAGCTCCGGCGGAGGCCTCGTCGAACTGGAAAACACTGCGGCTGAAAAACGCAAGTTCTCCTGGACCGATGCACGGATCGTCCTCTCCAGGCGCAAGCTCTGGGGCATCTACCTTGGTCAGTTTTGCCTGACCTCGACCCTCTGGTTCTTCCTGACCTGGTTCCCCACCTATCTGGTGAGCTACCGCGGGATGGACTACATCAAGTCCGGCTTCCTGGCGTCGCTTCCGTTCATAGCGGCCCTGATCGGTGTGCTGGTCAGCGGGGTACTCTCCGACTGGATGGTCAAGCGTGGCAAGAGCCTGGGCGTCGCTCGCAAATCTCCAATCATCGCCGGTCTGCTCCTCACCACAGCTATGATCGGCGCCAACTTCACGGATAACACGGCCTTGGTCATCGCCTTCATGTCCATCGCGTTTTTCGGCAACGGGCTTGCATCGATCACGTGGTCACTTGTCTCCGCACTGGCACCGCAGCGGCTGATCGGTCTGACCGGCGGTATGTTCAACTTCATCGGCAACTTGTCATCCATCGCCACCCCGATTGCCATCGGACTCCTGGTGTCCAAGACCAGCTTTGCCCCCGCATTCATCTACATGACCGTGATCACCATCCTCGGCATCGTTTCCTACGTACTGCTCGTCGGTAAGGTGGAGCGCGTTCAGGAGTAGGCCACAAACTCTTAAGCGGCACATGCCGCCGTCCAGTACGACGGCGGCATGTGCCGCTTGTCTGTGAGGGCTACCCCTTGTGCTGTTCCCGGTACTGCCTGGCTGTCATCCCGTGCACCTCCCGGAACTGACGGGAGAAGTAGAAGCCGTCCGGGTACCCCGCCAATTCACCGACCCGGGCGATGCTGTATCCCGTAGTATCGAGCAATTCGCGTGCACGCGCCATCCTGAGTTGGGTCTGGTAGCGGAGCACCGGTACCCCGATCTGCTTCGCAAACAGCGCGGCAAAGTGGGACGGGCTGAGGTTTGCACGGACAGCGAGCCTGGCAACGCTCGTGCGTTCGAGGAAGTGCGCGCGCAAATACGCCGCTGCCTCATCTATGACTTCGTTGCGGGTCGAGGATGACGTGCTTCGGGCCGAGGCAAGTAGCGCCATCACGTGCCATGCGGCGCCGGCAGCCGCGAGGAGACTTGCGTTCGTCGTGTCCCTTTCCATGCGTTGCACTACTTCTGCAACCAATGCGACGATCCCATACAGATCGGGCAGATCGCGCACAGGAGCGCTCATTGTCATGTCCGCGGCATCGAGAAATTCGTCTAGGTCCCTACCAGTCACGTGTAGCCACCACAGTGTCCACGGTTCCTCCTCGTCCGCGCCGTAGGCGTGCGGATGCCCCGGCGGCAGCACCACCACCTGGCCCGCCCGTACTGGAAAGCGGCCGGCCGGGGTTTCGCACCAACCTGCTCCTTGGGCGCATACGAGTATCACTGCGTGTGTAATGGGCTTGGCCCTGATAAAACCATGTGATTGTGCGTGAGGGAAGAACCCGCAAGCCGTTACTACCAGATGGGAAGTGCCCGGCTGCTCCAAGGCCGCCGACACCTGAGGATTGGGTAAAACTAGGAGGCGCTGCCCGGGGAATCCTTCAGCTATACGCATACCAACAAGGATTTCCGAGAATCATCGTTTTGTCCAAAAAGATCACGCTTTCGTCCTACGCGGTCTTGTTATTCGATCCCTACCATTGAATTTATGCTCAACGTCGACATCCCAGTTACGCGGACTCAAACTCTGCCAAGCGTACCTCCAGCTAATTCTGCGAGTGAATCTAGGATCACACTTCCGCCGGTTCCCGTCAGCGAAAAGGACAAACCGGTAGCTTCTTGGGTAGAGCCCATGATCATCGATTCGTATCTTCCGGACGATCCGAGCGCCTATCCAGCCTTCCTTGAGAACCGTGTCTACCAGGGCTCGTCGGGGCGGGTATTCCCGCTGCCGTTTCATGAGCGGATTAGCCAGGTAAAGGTACCCCACGAGTGGCAGGCCGTTCACCTGGAGAACCAGTGGGTTCGGCTTGTGATCCTTCCCGAACTCGGCGGCAGAGTTCACATCGGCTACGACAAGGTGGCCGACTACGACTTCTTTTACCGCAACAACGTCATCAAGCCTGCCTTAGTGGGTCTAGCCGGCCCTTGGATTTCCGGCGGGGTGGAGTTCAATTGGCCGCAACATCACCGCCCGGCAACCTTCCTGCCCACCGACTTCCACATCGAGGAGGAACCCGACGGCGCAGTCACGGTCTGGTGCAGTGATCACGATCCAATGAACCGAATGAAGGGCATGCACGGCATCCGCCTGACACCTGATTCGTCCGTCATTGAGGCACGCGTCCGTCTCTACAACCGGACGCAGGACACGCAGACCTTCCTCTGGTGGGCGAACGTGGCGGCGGCAGTGAACGACGATTACCAGTCCTTCTTCCCCACCGACGTCGCCCACGTTGCGGACCACGCCAAACGCGCCACCGCAACCTTCCCCGAGGTCGAGGGCACCTACTACGGCGTCGACTACGCCGCAGAAATGAGCGAAGAAACGCCTGATCGCCACCGGCTGGACTGGTACCGCAACATCCCCGTACCGACGTCGTACATGGTGACCGCCACAAGGGATGACTTCTTCGGCGGCTACGACCACGGCCGCAACGCAGGGTTCATCCACTGGGCCGACCGCCATGTGGCACCGGGCAAGAAGCAGTGGACCTGGGGGAACGCCGAATTCGGCTACGCCTGGGACCGCAACCTGACTGACGACGACGGCCCGTATGTTGAGCTCATGGCCGGCGCGTATACCGACAATCAACCGGACTTTTCCTACCTGCAGCCGGGCGAAACCAAGACCTTCAGCCAGTACTGGTATCCCATCCAGGGTATCGGCCCCGCGCATCAAGCCAACCTCGAGGCCGCAGTCCGCTTCGACGTCATTCCACAGGACAGCACCACACGCCTGGGCATCGGCATCACGACTACCCGCCACCGTCCGGAGCTTCGCGTCACCGTGACCGGACCGGAGGCAGAAGCCCTTTACACGGAAACCATCGAAGCCCGGGTGGGTGAACCGGTGATCCTCACCCCTGACTTGGGTGCTCGGTACGACACCGATGAGCTCACCGTTACCCTCACAGAAGCCGGCAGTGAACTCCTTTCGTGGAGTTCCAGGCCCGCCGCCCAGCCCCTACCCGCGCCCGCTCTTGCAACCGAGCCGCCGGCACCGGGGGACATTCACAGCGTGGACGAGCTCTTCTACACCGGCCAGTATCTTCAGCAGTACCGCCATGCAACCCGCTCCCCTGAACCCTATTGGCTGGAAGCGCTGCGCCGCGACCCGTCGCATGTCGGCGCGAACACGGCTCTAGGTGCGCTGCGTGACCGGGCCGGTCGCTTCATCGACGCAGAGCGCTTTTACCGGACAGCCGTTGACCGTCTCATCGCCCGGGTGCCCACCCCTGCAACCGGTGAGTCGCACTATCGGCTCGGGCTGAACCTCACGCACCAGAAGCGCGACGACGAGGCTCGCGACTTCCTTGAGAAGGCGGCCTGGGACGCCGCATGGGTAGCGCCTGCGTGCTTCGCCCTCGCACAGATCGATGCACGGGCCGACAAGTGGAAGGCGTGCGAGGAACACCTGCGCAAGACCCTCGCGCACGACGCCGGGCATTCGCAGGCCCTGTGCCTGCTGGCCCTCGCGCTCGACGAGGCGGGCAGGCCAGAAGAGACTGCAGCGCAAGTGGACGCCGTGCTGTCCAACGATCCGCTCGACCAGTGGGCGCGCCATATCGCAGGGCTGAAGCTCACAGAGGATGCTCCGACCCTGCTCGACGTCGCCATGGAATACGCCGCCGTCGGCCTCATTGACGCCGCACTGCAGGTACTCGATGAAGCGGCCGCCGCGGCTGAGCACACCGCAACCGGTCAGGTCAATGTTGCGCCGCTCGTTCAGTACCACCGTGCCTATCTGTTCGCCCGCTCCGCGCGGACACGCGACGCCGCGGCAGCCGCTGCCTCCGCACTAGGTACCGATGCCACGCACTGCCTGCCCTCGCGGCTTGCGGATATCCAGGCGTTAGAGCACGCTGCCACCGAATACCAGCGCGACGGGCTTGCTCCCGCACTGCTGGGCCACTGGTATTACGACGCCGGCCGGCACGACGACGCAATTCTCGCCTGGACGCAGGCCATCACAAGGCAGCTCGATCCCGGGCAGCTCAAGGTGGTCTACCGCAACCTCGGTGTTGCAGCCTTCAACGTGCGGCATGACCCGATTGCCGCCGTCGGATTCTATGCCAGGGCGCTTGAGCTTGATTCGGAGGACTCGAAGCTGGTCTTCGAGTATGACCAGCTCATCCTTCGTGCCGGCCGCACCCCGGCCGATCGACTGCAGTTCCTTGAACATCGCGCGCACCTGATCTCCGAACGCGATGATCTCACCGTTGTCTACGCACGCCTCCTCACCAAAGCGGGCCGGGCAGCCGAAGCCCGGGAGCTCTTGTTGAACCGCTCATTCCAACCCTGGGAAGGCGGTGAGGGCCAAGTCCTCACCGCATGGGAAGAGACACTCGTTGCCCTCGCCGGGTCTGCCCCGAGCCCGGAGGAGTCGGTCGACTTCCTGCAACAAGCATTGCGCATTCCCCGCAACCTCGGAGAGGCGAGGCATCCGCTGGCCAATACCGCGCGGCTGGTCTGGCTTCTCGGTGAAGCACACCACAGGGCGGGGAACGACGACGACGCCCGCCGGGCCTGGGAGCAGGCCGCCTCAGCGCGGGGTGACTTCGTCGATATGGCCGACCTGCCCTACAGCACCCACACCTACTACTCCGTTCTGGCATTACGGCGGCTGGACCGGGAGGCGGCGGCCGCCGAGCTCACCCAAGAGCTCACGAGGTTCACCGACCAGCTGGCGGTAACGCCGGCCAAAGTGGATTTCTTCGCCACCTCCCTACCGAGCATGCTTCTCTTTCATGACTCGCCGCAGGAGCACCAGGACCGCCTAGTCAATACGCTGCGGGTTCAGTTGCGCCAGCTACGCACCTGAACACCCAATATCAGTCCCCTCCGGCAGAGACGCTGAGGGGAGCCACCCGGAAAGAAGGAATCTCCATGAGTAACGCTCTCACCACTCGGATGCCCCGCCGCCGAGGCTTCTCCGCCCTCGCAGTCCTGGGCATCACGCTTCTGGGCCTGACTGCCTGCTCCTCCGGTATGGAGGAACCTGCTGGAAACGCGGGCGGTGGCCAGGAAGCAAATGACGGCCCCCTGACGATTGCCTACCTGCAGAAGCAGGGCGACCAGCAATACTTCGTCGAACAGGCTGAAGGTGCGCGGGAGGCAGCGGAAGCACTGGGCGATGTCGAAGTGCAGGTCGTGAACCTCGGAACCGACGCCAACAGGGCGATTAGTGAACTTGACTCCGTGATCGCTCAGCAGGTCGACGGCATCATCATCGTGGTTCCCGACCAGCAGATCGGTCCCCAGGTCATCGGCGCAGCTGAGGCCGCGGGCATTCCCATCATGGCCTCGGATGACGTCATCGCCGATGCCGAAGGAACCGTGGCGCCATTTGCCGGCTTCGACGGAACCGCGATGGGCAGGGAGGTTGGCGCTGAAGCAGCCAGGCTCTACACCGAGGCTGGCTGGACTCCGGAGAACACCCGCATCCTCTCCGCTTATAAGCAGGACCTGTCGGTGTGCCAGCAGCGTGTCGAAGGAGCCAAAGCCGCCTTCACCGAAGCGATCGGATCCGAAGTACCAGAGATAGTGGAAATCGGAACTGACAATTCGGCAACTGATGCACAAAACAAGGCGGGTGCCGTGATCACGGCGAACGCCAACGTTGAAAACTGGGTCGTTTGGGGCTGCAATGACGAAAGCGCCACCGGCGTCGTAACCGCCCTTCAAAACTCCGGCGTAGCCCCAGCCAACATTGCCGGCGTCGGCTTGGGCGCATACCTGGCCTGCAAGGACTGGGCTGCAGGCCAAGAGACAGGCAATAAATCAGCCCTGTTCATCTCGGGCGCCGAGGTCGGAAAGGCGGCAGTAGAAGCGATGGTAGAGCACCTACGCAGTGGTGAGCCACTGCCTCCCGAGACCATCGCAAATACCGAAATCGTCAACGCGGAGAACTGGGAATCCGCTGGCGTCGTTTGCACCTAAACGAAGCATCCCTGCCCGGCTAGGACTATGACCTGTAGAAGCCGGGCAGGGTTACCCCATCAACCGAAGAAGGTGACGTCAATGTCGACCAGCCCAGCACGCTCACGGCAGAAGCGAAAAGTCAGCCCAGGAAGCGTTGTACTTCACGCGCAAAACATCGGCAAGCAATTCGGTCCGGTGACCGCCCTTGAAGGTGTATTCGTTGAGCTCCGGGCCGGGGAAGTGACGGCACTCATGGGCGAAAACGGAGCCGGCAAGTCCACCCTGCTGAAAATACTCACCGGTGACTACCAACCCGACTCCGGCTCGCTCCTCCTCTTCGGGGAGGAAGTTCATTTCACTGAGCCGAAGCACTCCCGCCAGGCAGGCCTAAGGGTCATCGCTCAAGAGCCGGAAATCGTCCCGCATGTCAACGTTGCCGAAAATATCTTCATCGGCGCAGTTGGCAGTGACGGCCTGCTCTTCAAGCAGGCAAAGTTGCAGGCGCTAGCGAACGAAGCACTATCCCGCTTCGGACTCGAACGGGTCATCTCTCCAGCAACCCTCGGAAGCGACCTCTCACCAGCGCAGCGGCAGGTTGTCGAGATCATGCGAGCGCTGATCGACAATCCAAGTGTCATCTGCTTCGACGAGCCAACCTCATCACTCGGTGATGAGGAGACCGCGGTCCTGTTCAGCGTGATTCGGAAGCTGCGCGATGAGGGCGTGGCGATCGGCTACGTATCCCATCGCATGCCGGAGATCTTTGCACTGGCTGACCGCGTGACCATACTTCGCGACGGACGACTCGTTGGAACTCGCCCTACTGCCGAGACTGACCACAACGAACTGGTGCGCATGATGGTGGGCAGAGATTTGAGCCAGTTCTTCCATCGCGACCCTGTCCCCGCAGGCGACGTCATTCTCGACCTGCGGGCCGTCAGCAACGAACATTGTCATGACGTGTCGCTGACTGTGCGGGCGGGCGAAGTTGTCGGCGTCGCCGGTCTGGTGGGCTCCGGCCGAAGTGAGCTGATGAAGACCATCGTCGGTGACGTGCGAGTTGATGCCGGCGAGCTGCGAGTCGGCGGCAAGTCGGTCGTCTTCCGCAGCCCAGCCGACGCCGTTGCTGCGGGCATTGGTTTCGCGCCGGAGGAACGCAAGGCCGAGGCGCTCATCATGGAACGCAGCGTCCGTGACAACACGGCCCTGGCCGTGTTGTCCAAGCTCGCCCGAGGGATTTTCGTCCGCGCGAAAGCCGAACAAGATCTGGCCAGCGACTACATCTCCCGGTTAAGGATCAGGACGCCCTCCGGCGACCAACTGGTCAAGAACCTCTCCGGCGGCAACCAACAGAAGGTCGTTCTAGCCCGCTGGCTGGCGACCAATCCCCAGTTGCTTGTGCTGGACGAACCTACGCGAGGAGTCGACGTCGGTGCCAAGGCAGAGATCTACAAGATTATCGACGACCTCGCACATCAGGGTGTAGCCGTCCTGGTAGTTTCCAGCGAGCTTCCAGAAGTCCTGGGACTGGCTGATCGTATCTACGTCATGGCGAACGGCCGCATTGCAGGCGAACTCGCGCATTCCGACGCATCCGAGGAGGCGATCCTCGCCCTTGCCATGGACGACGCCGCCACCCACGCGCCCGTCGAAACCCCCACTTCCGCGGGATCGCCCGCACCCTTCCCCCAGTCGAAAGGCTAAGACGATGTCCACAACGCAAGCCTCTACGCCCATGAAGAAGCCCGAAGGCCGTTCCGCGACCGCCAGGACCAGTCCGTTGCGCGCTGTTGTCGAACGCGTGGGCGTCCAGAACATCTCACTATTGATCGCCATCGCGCTTGTAGTTGCCATCATCGGCAGTCAGGACCCGTTGTTCTTCACAGTCGGCAATCTAAAGGTGATCGGCACCGCGGTCGCCATCGCCGGGCTACTCGCCGTGGTGCAAACCCTGGTAATTATCATGGGCGCACTGGACATCTCCGTGGGCTCCATCGCTGGGCTGACATCGGTAACCTCGGCAATGATCTTCACAGCCGCCGGACCTGTGCTTGGCGTCGTCGGTGCCATAGGGGTTGGTATCCTTTGCGGCTTGATCAACGGTTGCATCATCGTGTTCGGGCGGGTCAACCCGGTCATCGCCACCCTTGCTACATTGGCGGCGTTCAAAGGTGTCGCCCAGCTCATCTCCGACGGACGGGCGCAGGGTTATACCGGGGCCGATCCGTTCTTTGTTTTCCTTTCCCGCGGCTCCGTCCTCGGTATCCCAACACTCATCTGGGTACTGGTGATCGTCGCTGCCCTCTGCCACATTGTTCTGCGCTATACAACCATCGGCCGGAACATATATGCCGTTGGCGGGAATGATATTGCTTCACGCCTCGCGGGCATCAACATCAACCGCTACCTCCTGGGCGTCTATATGGCGACGGGAGCGGTCGCTGCTATCGCAGGGATCCTGATTACGGCTCGAACCGGCTCCGGGCAGCCAGTATCCGGGTCGGAAGGGCTCGAGCTTGAAGCGATTACAGCAGCTGCCCTTGGCGGGGCCGCTCTCAAGGGAGGCAAGGGCACAATCGCAGGAACCATCCTCGCCGTCATCCTGCTCGGCGTACTGATCAACGGGATGACTCTGCTTGGCGTGAACACCTTCTGGCAAAACGTCGCAAAGGGCGCCCTCCTGGTCGCCGCGGTAATCATTCAGCAGCTCCGTTCCGGCGAGCGCCGTATCGGTCTGCCTGGATAGTGCCCTACACAATCCGCTCCGGGGCGGCGACAGTTGTCATCGTCCCGGAAAGCGGCGCCCGGGTCGTGTCACTTCAGGGTGCAGGACGTGAATGGCTCCTACCCTCCGCACCGAGCCCGGATCGCTGCTTCTATGCTGAGTTTCTTCACGAAGGAATGGGTGGCTGGGACGAGATTGCGCCCACTATCCAGACCTATACGAGGGCTGATGGTTTCCAAGTTCCCGACCACGGCGAATTGTGGAACGCTCCGTGGTCGGTGCTAGAACAGACGCCCTCCGCTCTAACCACCCAGCTGGCTTTACGTAGTATTCCCATCACCCTTACGCGTCGAATCACCGCAACAGACGATGGCGGGTTTATGTTTTCCTACACGGCAGTCACCGACCATGACGTACCCTTCCCGGTTTTCTGGTCCGCGCATCCACTTTTTCGGGCGGAAAGCGGTTCAGCCATTAGTTTGCCCGACGCGGCCGAGACTGCCCTGCTGCAGGAGTACCCCGACAAACGCGTAGTTTCATGGCCTCGGGATGGCGTATTGGGCGCCCTCTCTAAAGGCACCGCGGTGAAGGCCTTTATTCAGACGCCCTCCGCCCACTCGCGTGCGGCGCTCACCCATCCGGATGGGTCACGACTCACCCTTACTTGGGACCCGAAGGCCCTTCCCTATCTCGGCTTGTACTGGGATAACTCGCATCTCTCCGCCGTACCAGCCGTTGCAATCGAGCCGACAACCGCGCAGGGGGATCATCCCCTCCTGGCCGAGTGCCGCAATCCAATCCAAGCAATCAGCGCCAAGGGTCAAGTCCCGTGGAGTGGTGTAGCCGTTCTGTGGCTTTTCGAGGTTGTTGAGGTTTAGAAGTTGTGGTTCTCGGATGGTGTGGCGGGTTCGGGTTCCTCCTCTCGTGCG